>JAGQPO010000899.1 GCA_020426665.1 Planctomycetales bacterium | reverse complement strand
GCAACTCAACTTTCGGGTGGGGAACGTAGCGGAAGTCGTCAAGACTTTCGTGAATTGCCGTACGAATCGAAACTCTTGACGAGTTCCGCTACCCGAAAATCAAGCTGCAACGAAGCACTAGAAGCTCTTCGACCAACTTGCAACGAACGACCAATCCGTTTCCAGTTGAATCCCGTTCAGGTTTTGATGCAGCATGGGGATGAATTCAACATTCAGCAGATGACCGTTTAGCAGGGCCGCGGCACCTACGCCGAGGTTCAGAGAATAACCGCCACGGAAACTTTCCACATTCGTACTGATGACGGCATCCGGTGTCATTGGGTCGGCGCCGTCATAGTTCGTGCGCCACAAGTTCTCGACGCGGATGCTGGTCGAAACGTTTTGGCTGATCAGATGGCTGTACCATGTGTTTAGCCGAAATTCATCGCTGACGGAGTATCCACGGTAGTTGCGATCGATGGGCAAGTCGGTCTGGAATTGTGTTCCGAAGGAACCAAAGTCGAAGTATCGTTTCCAGGTGATCCCGGGACGTGCATTGAAAGTTCCTGACCCCAGACGCATCGGATACGGCAAGGGTTGCTCCACCGCGCCGCCTGTCGGAATCGTCGTGGTTCGATAGATGTCTCCAGTCGGGACGGAGCCGCCGAGATTAAAAATCAAATCATCATCAACGTCGCTGTACAAACGGAGCAACGCGCCGAGCGTCGTGTCCCCGAATCCGCTGTTGTGTGTCGTAAAAGGCGTTCCAGGTCCGGCCGGGTTCATCGGACCGCGAATGTGGTCCATGGTTACCGACGGAAGCATGATCATCGTATAGAGCGTCACGTCTTCGGTCAGGCCACGCATCAAATGCAGCATGTGCATTTCGTGAGTCATATTCGTCGGTGAAGCTCCGCGATTGGTAATGGGATTGCTCGTTGCACCAAATGCAATTGCTTCCGAATCGTTCAGTCGCCTTGTACCGGCACGATTCCCATCCATGTACATGTTCATGTACTTGTATTCCACCATCCAATCGCCGGGATCGTGCAAATGATCGCCCATCAGGCCGGCCGGAGCGTGTTTATCGGCTCGTGAACGAAATTCGTCGTGCGCGTTTGCTAGGACAGGCAAAATCACCAAAGCAAACGAGATGACAAAGTGTCTGATTATCACAGGATTCTCCTCCAAGAACGGGAGCCCGCTCCTCACAGATGCACCCATCGGCCGAAGCCAGCGAATTCCACACATCAATTGGAATCAACCCAGTGGAATACAAAGATACGTCCCGTTTATCCAATACAAACGAAACGCAACGGTGCCAGCCGGATCAACTAGCAAAGAGTTCAGTGTTCCGGCAGCAGTTATCGGAAGGGATATCGATTGAAAAGGCAATCTTTCGCCTCGAGCGGCGCAGCGGGGCACTTAGACTCCGTTGTCTCAATCGCAGCCATCGACGAAGTCTGTGATCCGATATTCTTGGCGTATGGGCCGGGCGGCTAGAACGCGAACTGCATTTGCGATCGGAACAGCCATCCGCGGTCGCCGGGGGCGATGTCCAGTGCCGTGGCGTTGATCGGGGCGCCGTCCAGATGCGTGATATCGGCAACCATTTTGATTTGGTTCTTGCGAAGGTACCATGCGACCGCGCCTGCGATTTCCTCGGAACTTTGATCGCTGGTGCCCAGCGTCCCCGAGTCGCCTTGAACTCTGGACCATCGGGCGACTAACTCCAATCGCCCCGGTACAATGAACTTGCCAAGCTGGAACCAGAAGCCGTGATCAAACAGATCAGGCACCGATGCGCCACGAACATCACTGATGTTGCGGAAATAGTATTCGAAAGTCGACGACCACCCGCGGTACTTCAGCGATGCGTCGATCGCGTAAAGTGATGTGGCGTAGCTGGACACCGTGTTGGGTAAGACGTTGGCAAGCGTGGCGCCGGAGTCGGCGACGCGCAGTCGATTGAACTCAATCAATCCACTGCGCTGGATGACCGATGAAGCGAATCCACATCCAACCCGCGTTGCCAACCTCGTGTGCCATTCCAAATCGGGAAGATTCGCCGATCCCCAATCACCCGTCGGATAGCCGTACAAACGTCCCGAGTACGCAAAGTTGTTGTCCAACGCTCCGCTGCTGCCGGTTTCGGCGCCACCGGTCACCAAACCGTTAAACAAAGCGGTTTCCCAATGGATGGGTGTACCGAGCCGCTTCGTTTGCCCATACAACCCCACGGCATAGCTGCGATTGACGTCGAAAAAGATGCTGGACATGCTGCGGTCAGAAAACTCGAAGTCACGTCCCGACAACCAACGCGACATCGTAAAGGGAACCTTGTACTTCCCTGTTCGAAACACGATGGTTCCCGGTTCCAGACCAAATTGGTCGTTGCCAAAGTCATACCCGACGTAGTAGTCGAGCAATCGAACGCCGTCGCCGGTACTGCTGCGGCCGTCGAGCTGGACAAAGTACGTTAGGTTCGGATTGTGGGCCGTGCCGGAAAAGACAAGGCGTCCCCGTTTGAGTTGAAGCTGGTTTAGGTCTTCATCCGAAGTTTCAAAATTCGTCCTCGTGTGTCGCAGTTGGCCCCAGCCGTTGATGCGCATCAGATAGGGATAACGCGCGGCGTTTAATTCAAGTTCGCGTTTGCTGGCAATCACGATTCCGTGATCGTAGCCCACTTTGACTTCGTCCAACCAATCCAGGCCACCGTCGGGCTGTTGCGAATTCGTGACGCACAGATCAGGACAAACACTGTTGGTGTCATGATCGGCGGTCGTGTCGGGGCAATCGCCCTGGCAGGGATACAGGGACGGACGGATGATCAACCGCTCGATAAATGCGTCCGAATCGCCAGGGTTCGAAAATTGCGCGCGGACCCGTGTCGGGACCATCCCCAACGTGAAGCAAATCGCGATGGCGGCGAGAACTCGCAAAACCGGATCCGTGGTTGAAAGCGTGACAATGACGTTATCGGTTACATCGTCAATAATCGTCAAAATGCATAGCGTCACCGATGCCGGTCGGCTTGGCCGGATTCAGTAAACTTTGCCGATCGCAGGTGGATGCAGGACCGCAATCGACCGCCTCAGACGCAACTCAGCCGCCGACGTCGAGCGATCCGAATTGACTTGCCCGACCGGATTCGCCTACTTCATCACATGGACGACCCCCGAAGGCTCATGAGCATCAACTGAAATGATTGCTAGCAAAACGTATCGACAATGCTGTTGGCGGCTTACCGCGGCGCTGATTCTTGTTGTTGCGTTGGGGTCGCGGCTGCAGGGTCAAGAGACAAGCGGCGACGAGATCGTTGAACTGAACCTGTCGGGTACGGTCAAGGTGACCACGCTGCTGGACTTGATGAGCAAGCAATTGGGAATTCGGTTTTTGCACGGAACCGATGTCGCGCGCCGAGACGTAACGGTTTACACGCCGGCGAAGCTGCCGAAAAATGTATTACCGACGTTGTTGGGCAGTTTATTGCGTGAGGCCAATCTGGCGGTTGTCGATTCGGAGGTTCCCGGATGGAAACGTGTCGTTGATATCGCGGACATCATCAGTTCGGCACCGGCGGGCGATGCGGCCGAGATTTCACGGCGCAACGGGCCGGCGGCGGCGGTGACGCAGGTGTTGACGGTCCAGCATGTCGACGTCACAACCGCATCAACGACATTGAAACCGTTTCTCAGTCGCACAGGTTCGAACATTGTCGCGTTGGGCGACCAAGGCGTTTTGATTGTCACCGGTTATGCGGCGGACGTTCGGCTGGTCGCCGAATTGTTGACAATGATTGATCGTCCGGATGCCGAAGGGACGATCGAGTTTTATCAGACGCGTCGTCGCCCGCCGTCGATGTTGATCGAGCAATTCGAATCGATTCACAAGTCCGACACGAACAAGAAGAACGAAGCGACGGCGCCAAAACTGTTGGTCGACAAAACGGGGCGTCGCGTCGTCGTCGCGGGACGACAGGATTTAGTGGCTGCGGCCATTTCGTTGTTGGAGCGATTGGATTCCGGCACCGAGTACATGACGCGTGTGTACCGGCTGGAGTACATCGGCGCATCGCGACTAGACAACCTGATCAAAGGATTCGTTGAGACGCCCGGTGATCGAAACGAAGGATCACAGGC
>JAGQPO010000898.1 GCA_020426665.1 Planctomycetales bacterium | reverse complement strand
ACTTCCAGTCCGTCGAAATCGACAGTTGTCGACGGACGGGAAGTCCGTCGTACCCTAAAATCAAGAATTGACAGGCCACCAGTAATACAGAGCCACTTTCGATTAACCGCTTCGGCTTCTAGCCCCGGTTGTCTTTCAAATCAATCCATCCGTCGTCCCAACCATCGTCGGTTCAACAACTAGTTCCAACTTCAGCACTCCAACCCGCATCCAAATGACAGTCACAGAATCAAACGTGGTCGAGCAGATCCAAGAAGCTCGCGAAAAAATTGTCGGCGAACTCTCCAAAGCGATTGTTGGACAGCACGAAGTCATTGAACAACTGTTGATCAGCCTTCTTGCCGGCGGCCATTGTTTGATTACGGGGCCTCCGGGATTGGCGAAAACGCTGCTGGTGCGTAGCGTCGCCCAAGTTTTTCATTTGCAATTCAGCCGCATCCAATTCACACCCGACCTGATGCCCGTTGACATCGTCGGTACAGAGATTTTGGAGGAGACCAAGGACGGGCATCGTGGATTGACGTTTGTCAAAGGGCCGGTTTTTGCCAACGTGATCCTGGCCGACGAAATCAACCGAACCCCGCCCAAGACACAGGCCGCGATGTTGGAGGCGATGCAGGAGCATCAAGTGACTGCCGCCGGGACACGTTACGAATTGCCGGAACCGTTCTTTGTTCTCGCCACCCAAAACCCGATCGAGATGGAGGGAACGTACCCGTTGCCCGAGGCCCAGTTGGACCGGTTCTTATTTAACGTCAAAATCGATTACTTACCGCCGGCGGACGAATTGTCCGTGGTGCTGCGAACGACGTCGTCTAAACCAGAACCCATCAATGCACTGTTTTCCGGCCAGGATGTTTTGCAGTTCCAGCAAACCGTTCGGGATGTCCCGATCGCAACTCCGATCGCGGAATACGCCGTCCGAATCGCACAAACCACTCGCCCCAATCGCGCCGGGTCACCGGGTTTTGTCAACGAATGGGTCGGCTGGGGCGCCGGCACTCGCGCTTCGCAAACTCTGGTGTTGGGCGCCAAAGCACGCGCGCTGCTGATGGGACGCGCACACGTGCAAACCGAAGACATCGTGGCGCTCACTCATCCGACACTTCGCCACCGCGTCTTGCCGACGTACAAGGCCGAAGCCGAAGGCGTGACCATCGAGCAAATCATTGACAAACTGCTGGAAACGGTTCCGAAACCATGAGCAGCGTTGCTTCCCCCGGTTCCGCAACAAGTCGATCGAACTCCAACGCCAACCATACAGCCGGCGTCGACCCGGCGGCGTTGATGCGAATCAAAAGTCTAAAGCTGCGCGCCAAAACGGTGGTTGAAGGTTTCTTTTCAGGCCTTCACCGAAGCCCCACACATGGAAGTTCGATCGAGTTTAACGAGTATCGTGCGTACGTTCCCGGTGACGATTTGCGAAATCTGGACTGGAAACTGTACGCACGCAGCGATCGCTACTTCATCAAAAAGTTCGAAGACGAAACCAACCGTCGATGTTATCTGGTCGTCGACCAAAGTCGATCGATGGGTTACGGATCAATCGAATACAGCAAAATGGAGTATGCGCGGACGGTTGCCGCGACGCTGGCCTATTTCTTGACGCTTCAACACGATGCCGTGGGGGTACTAACCTTCGACATTGAATTGCGCGACTTTATTCCCGCGAAACTGGGCGCCAAACAGTTTCACCAAATTCTGGTTGAACTGTCGCGACCGGCCGCCGGAATGGGAACCGATATCGAAGCGCCACTGCGACAAGTCACTTCGCTGGTCCCACGTCGAGGGCTGGTGATTTTGATGAGCGACCTGTTGGCGTCACCGGGGATGTTGAAAACGCAATTATCGGCGTTGAAGGCACGTGGTCACGAGGTCGTGCTATTGCGAACCATTGATCCGGCTGAAATTGAATTGGGGATCTCCGACCCGGCAATGGTTTTGGATGTCGAAACGGGACGTCAAATCTATGTGGACCCCGCAACGGCCAAGGCGAATTACACCAAACGGTTCAATGATCATCGCAGACAGATCGAATCGATCTGTGAATCGACGGGCGTCGGGTACTATGAATTAATGACGGACAAACCACTGGACCTTGCACTCGCCAGTCTGATCAACGCCCGAAACCGACTCGGAAAGACGGGCCATCGAACGATCAGTGAAGGAGGGCGCCGATGAGTTTTTTGGCACCTCTGTATTTTCTGGGCGCTCTGGCGGTCATCGGACCGATCATCTTTCACTTGATTCGCCGTCAGCCGAAAGGCGAAGTCGAATTCAGTTCGTTGATGTTTCTGGAGTCGACGCCTCCGCGTTTAACACGACGAAACCGGCTTGAGAATTGGCCACTTTTGCTGCTCCGCTGTGCCGCGATCCTGTTATTGGCCTTCGCCTTCGCCAGGCCGTTTTTGCCGCTCGCGGAATCTGACTCGGTCGCCGGTGTCAAACAAGCGATTGTGTTGTTGATCGATCAGAGTGCCAGCATGAAACGAAGCGGGCTTTTTGATCAGGCCACGAACAAAGCAAACCAAATTCTGAAAGAAGCCGACGGTGAAACCCTGGTGTCCGTGATTGCGTTCGATTCCGTTCCGCACACGCTGCTGTCATTGGAAGAATCGACCACGTTGATATCCGACGCGCGAATCGGCGCCGCCAAAGACGCGGTCGACCGAATCCGGCCGACATGGCAGTCGACAGATCTGGGAAAGGCCATTCGATATGCGGCCGATCAGGCTGCACTGTTGGAAGTGGGCACCACCAATGAAGCGGCACAAACGCCAAACAACGCGAACGCCAGTGCGTCGATCGAAACCCGGATCGTGTTGTTAAGCGATTTGCAATCAGGTGCGGCGATCGAAACATTGCAGGGATACGAGTGGCCCGAGCGGGTTTGGTTGGATGTCGAAACACTGGCCGCATCGACACGCGGAAACGTCAGTCTTCGTGTACTGCCGCAACCCGGCTCGGGCGAACAAGCAGACAACCAAGCGGAGGACATTGGTGATACCGTTCGAGTTCAAGTCGTTCAATCCGAGGACGGAGACACATCAACGTTTCGCCTGAGGTTTGACGGAGAAAAAAAGGACGCGGCGGTGATTCAAGTTCCGCCCGGCCAAACGCGATTCTTCAATGTTAAATTGCCCGATCCGGAAACGAAGCCGGATTCGGAGACTGCACCGCGCATGGTTTCGACTGCCACTTTGAACGTGTTGGGCGACGCCGATGATTACGACAACGCCTTCCACTTTATTCGTCCCCGTCGTATCAGCCAACAAGTCCGATTGATCGAATCAGCGCCTCGGGAGTTAAAGAACCCCGCGGCAGGCAACACCATCGATGCCCGAGACACCCTGGCGTTTTACGCTTCACAGATTCCTTGGTCGGATCAAACACGCAACGTCGAATGTGTGATTTCAACGAACGACGAAGTTTTGGCAGACCTTGACCCTGACAAAATCCCACTTTTGATCTTCAACGGATCAACGTTGCTTTCCGAAAAGACGGATTTGGTCGCCAAGTTCGTCGCTGGCGGCGGACGAGTGTTGATTGTTTTGGATCGACCTGTCGACGAAGTGACTCGCGACGCCGTCGCGACGCTGCTCGGATCGCCGGAGTTGTCGATCAGCGAAGCGAGTACTGATCAATCTGACGAATCGGAATTCAAATTGATTTCTTCGGTCGACTTCCGGTCACCGCTGATCGCGCCGCTTGCAGATCCTGGTGTTAATGATTTCAGTAACATCAGGATCTGGCGTCATCGTCGAATCGCCGGGTTGGCTGACGACACCAGCGTGACCCTAAA
>JAGQPO010000897.1 GCA_020426665.1 Planctomycetales bacterium | reverse complement strand
CCAAAGCCTGGGGTCAGGGAACTAGCGAAGCGTTGTGACCGCAACCCCAGGTACAAGACGCAGCACAACCCCAGCCCTCCCCAACCCCGGCGGCGGCGAAGCCGCCGACGGGGTTGGGGAGGGGGTTTTTAGCCTGATGACCTGGGGTTACGTCCGGAATCGCTGACGCTCATCCGGACTCACCCCAGGCTATGGTTGTATTTCGCCGTTGGCGAACAAGACGTTGAAAGCACGTCTCTAAGCATCATTCGTGCCGGAGCCCAACGTCAACCTGAATGTCATACATGCGTTAGCGAGGGACCCGTCAAAACCGTCACGGCCAAATTTGCGCGGCGAGTCAACACAAATTCGCCACTTCAGCACAGGTAAGCGAAGAATTCCCGACGACCATATTCGGTCCCTCGCTTACGCATTCGGGTTGCGATTCCTTAAGACCTTTTAAGCGCGGATGCTATTTGGGGATAGTTCCTAGACGCGACGACCAGTGGTTTCTTCGTTCACCCACGCTGCGTAACCGGCTTCAACGTCGACACTTTCCAGTGTCACGATCTGGGGTTGGTCATAGGGGTGTACGTCGCGAATGAACTCTCGTAAACGATCTTTCTGTTCTACCGACGTCTTGATCACCAACCGAAACTCGGATTCACAGCAATCCTCTCCCTGCCAGCGATAGTGACTTTCAATCGGACCGTCGATTTGCACACATGCGGCGACACGCTGGTCCAGTAGCGCCCGGGCCATTTCGCGCGCCTGGTTCTGGTTTGAAACCGTGGTAAGACAAACCAGAATTATCGGCCGTGAATTCATAACGTCTCCCAGTTGTCCATTCGCGCTAGTTACCCCGGGCATTGTATCGGAATCGCCACGCGGTGGATTTCACTGATGAGAACTGGATTCAACAGAACAGTCCCCGGCGGGCGGGTCGCCGTGGATGGTTCTGGGAAAGCTGTTTCGCGGCAAAAAGATTCAAAGAATCGCCTTACGGGCGCAATCCCGGTTGCCGGAAACAGTGTCGCGGCGCTATGGTGGTAGAAATACGTCAATCGAACACCAACCGGAGAAAATCAATGAATCTTGAAGCGGTCATCGACCAACTGAATGAATGTCTGAAGCACGAGTGGACCGGTGTCGCACAGTACGCACAGGCCAGCTTTATCATCGAAGGCGTCTGGCGCGAGGTCTACGCAAAGACATTCATCGAAAACGCTGAAGAGTCATTCGGTCATGCGAAACTTGTCGGCGACAAAATTGTCTCGCTCGGCGGCATCCCTGCAGCGACGCGAAACGAAATCAAGCAAACTCGCGATTTAAAGGAAATCCTGGAGAACAGCTTGGCGTTCGAATCCAAGGCGGTGGAAATGTACACCAAAGCATTGGAACTGGCCGAGGGAAATCGTCCCTTGGTGATCTTCTTGGAAAACATCCTGGAAGAGGAGCAGGAGGGAGTCGACGAATTCACAAAACTGTTGCGTAACAGCGAAGCGAGTTCCGCCGCCGGTCTTGACAGCAAAACGGCCTAACCGGCACACGTCAATTCTTGATTTTGGGGTACGACGGACTTCCAGTCTGTCGAAAACCGCCGGTTCCTGGGAACCGGCCGATGCTGGCCACAGACGCGACCTTCTGACTGGGGTCCGCGGCGGCGATTCCCGATCCCGACGCCGCCGTGCGGAACGTTAATTGCAACGAATTTGCAGAAAATTATCTGCCTCTCCTAAGAAAACGTCCCGCCATACGTCTTTCTCAGCGGCTACGTTAGACCGTAAGACGTCCGCGTCGCTGCTCGTCTTCTATTTCTGACCCTGGCGCGCGTTTTCGGCCACTTTCCACCCCTCCCCGGTGATCTGTCATGCTACTGCAAGATCAAAACCAAATTCCGCGTCGTCCTGCCAGCGCACTCTGGTTCGCGTTTGCAATTGCCCTGGGCGTTGCCTTGGCCGGACTAATCCCCACAAGAGTTATGGCCGCACCGATCGGACTGATGGAACGTTTTGCCTTGGCCAGCGACCGCGAAGCGATTCTGGCCGAGTTGATTCCCGGCAGCGACGATTACTTCTTCTATCACTGTTTGCATTACCAGAACACGATGCAACTGGATCGTGCCGAAGCGATTTTGAAGGATTGGTCGGCCAGTCGAAAAGGGTCGTTGACGGCGCTGATGCAGTCGATGACCGACCGCCAGCGTTTGTTGACTTACGATCAATCGCCCAAACAAACGATCGACTACTTTGTCAATCGACTGGGCATCCAATTGAACCACGCTCCGCCGGCCAAAAAGGGAACCCGACGTTTTCCAAGCCAGCTCGGTGACAATTTCATTGATCCCGAACGGCTGGTCCAAGAGTCCTTGCGCGACAACGTCGCCCTATCACCGGTCGGGATGCAGATCGCTGCCGATTGGTACCTTGGCGGCAAGGCGAATCAAACTCAGGTCTCGCTCCACGATTTTCTTAAGCGTGTCAACGGTTCGTATCTGAACGGTCTGGATCGATTGGTGGTCGCCGAACTGCAATCTCGACAACCTCGTGATCTGCGATTCGGAGACTTGGCGGCTCACGAATTCCTGTCGCTGGGAGAACTCGACAACGTCGGTCGCGCCGTGCCCGCGATCGCCGACGACAACGCATTCGTTTACGCCAAATTGCGCATGCTCCGTCCCGGCAACGACGACGACATCAGCCAGCAACCCGACCTGAGACGTGACTACCTGGTTCGCTTGGAAGCTTATGTACGGACATTGCCCGCGTCTTACAACTCGATGAAAGCGTCGGCGTCGTATCGATTGTTGGAATCAAACCTGGCGGCCGGAATCTGGGACGCCGAACTCTTCTCCCGCTATCTGCAACTGCCTCGTCAAAGCCCGTTGATCAGTCCCGTTTTGGCCCGCGCGGGATCACGTGCGAATTTGAACGAAGACTTCACCCAGGTCGCGATCTTGCCTCCGATCGGAAACGAACAGACGCTCGTTGAAACCTACCTGGAACACTTCCTTCGTGACGCAAAAGACACGCGCGCGTACGAAGCGTTTTTGCAGCCCGAGTTCTTGCGCCGCGTGTTCGCGCGCACCAAGTTGATGGCCGGCGTTGCAAATCCGGCACCTTACTACGACATGTTATCAGCGGCCGAACGACGTGAATTGCGCGACAAAATCCAGCTGAGTTTTGCACCCACCAACCCGGTTCGATACGAATCCGACCAGGCGACCGACCTGGTGGTTGACATCAAGAACATCGACAAGCTGGTCGTCCGCATCTACGAGATGAACTCGCTGGCATTCTATCGCACCAACGAAGGCCGACTGGATACCGACGTCGAGTTGGACGGATTGGTCGCGACCCATGAGAGGACGCTCCAGTACGACCGGCCGGCGATTGAACGCCACCGCGAGACCATTGCAATCCCCGAAGCGGCTGGTCGTGGCGTCTGGATTGTTGATTTGGTCGGCAAAGGCCTTCGTGCCCGCACGATCATCCGCCGCGGCGATCTGCAAACGGTGCGCGCGGCCGACGCCAATGGCATGCAAATCACGGTGCTCAGCGAAGATCGCAAGCCGATCCCGGCAGCGAAAATCTTTGTCGGCAACCAAGAATTCACGGCCAACGAAAACGGTCGCGTTTTCTTGCCGATGGTGAACCAGGCTGTGGAACGCAAGGCGATTGTTTCCGATGGGAAAATTGCCAAGTCATTCAATTTCCGACACCTCGAAGAAAGTTATTCTCTGGCCGCCGGATTCTTCGTCGACCAAACGTTACTGCAGTCCGGGCGAGCGGCGACCTTGTTGGTTCGGCCACGTTTGCAGCTGGGTAACATTCCCGTCGATCCGTCGATCCTGCAGGAAGCGATTGTGAAAATCGTTGCGACGGACCTGGACGGGATTGAAACGACGAAACAATTCAACGGAATTGAATTGGATCAAACCAAAGAATTGACACTCAATTTTCGTGTTCCGCCGCGGGTCGCGAAGATCGATTTTGAACTTTCGGGCCACGTGACCGGACTTTCGGATCGCCGTCAACGAGAGCTTTCCGCAAAACACTCCATCGAG
>JAGQPO010000896.1 GCA_020426665.1 Planctomycetales bacterium | reverse complement strand
GCGGATCGCCGAGGATCTTTTGAAACGGATAATTGACGGTCGGGCGAATTCCGATTGGCATGAATCTTGAACCGCATGAGGAGAAGAATAGACCACCTGGAGATCAGACGAGGTTCCATACTGTACGCGGTACAGGTCGCCGGTCCAGGCGTCCCACGATCGTCGAGTCTCGCGCGAAGCTGAAATCGAAGGGTATTCAATCAGTCCGTCTGCCACCAAGGTCGCCAAACCTGAATGCCTACATCGAGCAATTGATGTTAACATTCAAAACCGAGCTCACGGGGCGAATGATCTTCTTCTGCAAAGGATCGTCAATTTTCTTACCCAAAATCTTCTTACCAAAAGTACTGCGTAAGCGTTCTATCTGCCCATGCGGGTGAGCCGAGCGGGCTCCGCTTGTTTACCAGAGGATGTCCAGATCCCCGTCGCCGGTTCGCTGGGCGTACTCCAGGTGGTCGCACAGGTCGGCGATCGCTTCAACATCGGAGCCCGCTTTGCCTTTGACGCACGAGTGATTGAGGTCGCCAATGAGTAGCCGTAACTCTACCCGAGTCATTCCAACTCGACGAATCAGTTGACCCTTCGGCCAACGTCGTAGCGACGCCTCCAAGCGGCCTGACACGTATCCGTACTTCAAAATCAGATCCCGATGTTCGCGCGTCAGTTGGATTCGCTCGGTCAAGTCCGCCATCACGCCACCCTCGCTTCGCGACGACGCACGCGGCGCTGCTGAGTTGTTAACCTGCGCGACTTCTTCTCTTCATCGCGATATACGCGAATCGATTCCGGATGCGAAGCTCGCCAAACATCCGGAAGCAACGCTTCATAGTCCGACGATCCACCAGCGAGTCGGCGGAGGCAGTCATCCACGTAGGCCCAAACGTCCAGGTGGTGCCGTGCCGCCGACGTCACCAAACTATACATCAACGCGGTCACTTCACCACCGCGGCTCGAACCGACGAACAGCCAGTTCTGCCGACCGATCGTCAGCCCGCGAAGCGTCCCTTCGGTCTGGTTGTTGTCAAACGGGATCGATCCATTCGACAAGAATACCGAAAGCTCATCCCACTGGTTCAGCGCGTAGCGAACCGCCTTACCCAGTGAACTCTTGGGCAACACGCGCCAGTCATTGCGTTTATCAACCAACCAATCATGGAGCTCACTCATGATCGGCAGCGACTCGCTTTGACGTACCGCAAGCCGGTCCGAATCGTTTAGTTCTGCTACGCGATCTTCGATGTCATACAAGCCTCGATAAAACGCCAACGCCTGCGCAGCGGCAACCGGATCGTTCGGCTTCGCTTCGACAAACTTACGGCGCGCATGTGAATTGCAACACGCGGCAAAGATTTGATCCTGCGCTCCCAAGTAGACTCCGTCATGAACTCCGTAGGCATCGACCACCGCGTGGCCGTGAAAGTCTCGCAAGAAGTTCGCTGGGCCATCACGTCCCCGGCTTTCGGTAAAATCAAACACGTTGTACGGATGATCGTCACGACCGCGGTACAACCAAAATCTCGCTGTTCGCATCTTGCCTGGCAGACTCAAATCCTGTAGCCGAACCGAAGTGTCATCAGTCCCTAATACGGTACCTGAAACGATTCGAGATTTCATCAATGCGATCAGCGGGCTGATTAGCTCCGCGATGTTCGCCAGCATCCCGAACTGAGTGTTGCGGGGTATGAACATCCCGGCGCGGGCGAAAATATCTTCGCCACGATAAAGCGGCAGGTGATCGGCGAACTTGTTGATGATGATCTGGGTGTAAACACCGAAGCCGTAGTCACTACCGGGAACCGGAGTCGTCAATCCACAAGGTTCTTCGCCTGCAGGGACTTGAGAAACCGCCTCTTTGCACTTGCCGCACGCACGCTTGTGGCGATGGATCTCCCAGACGAACAGTTCAGCCGGTATGAGGTCGACTCGCTCGGTGACGTCGGTGCCTACGATCGGCATTTCTTCACCACAACAGAAGCATTTTCGATCTTCCTGCGGAACATCCGCTTCGACGATTTTGCGTTTTAGATGAGGAGGGATCTTCTCAGACTTCTTCTTGCGCTGGCGACGTTTCTTTGGATCATCGCTGGGCTCTTGTTCGGTTTCGCTCTCGCCGTCGGTTTGTCCGTCACCGATATCAAACAGATGTAACTGCGAGTCGTCTTCAACATGTCGCTCGGAGGATCTGCCATAAAACTTGTTGCGATAAAGGTTGAGCTCTTCGCGCAGATGCTCGATCGTTTTTTGTTGCTGCTGAACTGTTTCAATCAGCTCAGCATTGAGCCTTTGCAAGCTCGAAACGTCGACGTTTTTTCCCGCATCAGTCATGCGGTTTGTTATCGCGACAAGCATAAAAAATGCAAGGCTTTGATAGGCCTTGCATCGCGAAATTTCCCAAACATTGACTGAGCGTCATTAAGCCGCTTGACGGCGATCGATCGAGAAACGTTTTCGTCGTTGTGTCCCTTCGATCTGAACACCACGAAGCATCATCACGAGGCCCGCCGAATCAATTTCGAAGCTACCGTCTCTGTCCGTGACCAGCTTCTCAAAGGTTCCTGATTCGAGTCGCTTGGACCAGAGGGCGAGCCCATCGTTATCCCACATCAAGATCTTGACGTAGTCTCGCTTCCGGTTGAAGAAGACAAACAAGTGGCCGGAAAACAAGTCGACCTGAAAATGTTACTTGACCAGTCCGGACAACCCGTTGAAGCTCTTTCTCATGTCGGTCGGATCGGTGTAGACAAAGATTCGCGTGGTGGATGCCAGTGCGATCATTGCGTCACCTCACTGAGCGACCGCACCACATTCTTGATCAATCGGCATTGCTGATTGTCGGTGGCGTCGTGACTGAGTCGTGCAATCGCCCCACCGGGCAAT
>JAGQPO010000895.1 GCA_020426665.1 Planctomycetales bacterium | reverse complement strand
GTTGCCGCGACGCCACGGCCGAATCCGATTTCCAAAACATCGCCTCCTGATTGACATACCCAGTCTGCCATCGATTTCATGAGCGGTGTTTGCCAATCTTCCATGATCTCCTGGGGCGTCAATTGATCGATCGAAATATCTCTCGGCAAATGGGGCGAATCGCTCCCGGGGACCATGCGAGATGCCACCATGTTCAGAGCTTCCAGGTCGGAAATCGTCTCTTGCAGGGCTCGGTCGAGCAACCATTTTCGCTGCCGACTGCGTGGTGTTTTGAGATAGCCAGGGTCAATCAGCTCAATGGAGACGCGTGCGTGTCCGTTACCTGTCGACACGGTTTCATTGCGATGCTGTCCAATACGTTCGGCGCTTTCCAGCAATCGTTCCACATCTTGGCTGGGCATTGCACGGAGCGATGCAATAACTTCTTCGGTGGAAGCTTTTTCAATGTCATGCGGTCGATCGACCAGGGCAACACCGGCATCTAAAATGCCATCGATTTCCAGCAATGCCGCTTCAATCTCTGCCGGGTCGACACGCATTCCGTTAACCTTCAATTGATCGTCGATTCGCCCCACGTGAACAAGTGACCCGTCGCGTAACAATCTCGCCAAATCACCGGTTCGATAACATCGCCCTGGGTGTTTGGTGTCATCGTTGGAAACGAATCGCAGTGATGTTTGTTGCAGGTCGTTTCGATATCCATTTGCCAATCGGCTTCCCCCGATAACGATTTCACCGACGCCACCAACGGGAATCTTTTCGCCTTTTCTGCCGCGCAAGTGCACGGGAGTTCCGCTAACACTGCGCCCGATCGGAATGAATTGTTCGTGTCCATGCAATTCAGTGACAGTTGCCCAAACCGAAGCCTCCGTTGGTCCATATTCGTTAAACAGTTGGGATCGGGGCACGATGCGGAAATGAGATTTAACGACCGACCTGGCGCATGCTTCGCCGGCGACAATCACGCATTGAAGCGATTGCAGCTTTGCGGGATTTGCGTGAGCCAACAGGATCTGATAGTAAGTCGGCAACATCAGTGTCGTCGTAACCTCGGACCCGTTAATCAAGTTTTCGATCGACTGAATGTCTTGCAATTGATCATCCGTTGGGATCACCAATGTTCCGCCGCAGCTGAGCGTCCAAAACACGCCCGCGATTGAACTGTCAAACCAAATCGGCGAAACCATCAAAAAACGAGTAGGGCGAAGGTCGTAATACATATGACGATCCATCGTAGAATCGAGTAAGGATTGGCGACTTACTTCGACATATTTTGGTTCGCCGGTGGATCCAGATGTTTGAAGGATGTAAGCCAACGAAGCCGAATCGACCTCTTTGGAAGGCGGGGCGTTTATCTGGGATCCCAGCTGGATGCGCGGATCAATCATGCGCGGATCAATCATGTGTGGGAAGATCGATGAGATTTCGTCGTCCCATCCCAATGCGATTTCCACACCGATCGATCGGGCCGACTTGGCAAGACGCGCTAGTGGCTGGTCCGGATCGAAGGGGACGTAAGCACCTCCTGACTTTAAAATTGCCAGAATGCCAATCAGCATCTCCATTGATCGCGGCATACAAACGGCGACCGGCACGTTCTGTTTGACGCCCAACTGTGCCAGTGAGGCAGACAATTGATCAGTTTTTTCGATGAGTTGTCGGTACGTTAGTGAACGTCCGTCGAAACGTACCGCTTCTTGATCGGGCAGTTCTTTTGCCTTGGCACCAATCAACTCCGTGATGCAACGCCACTGTGTCCTGCGCGGTCCAGATTCGCGATTGCCTCGTAAGGCATCGCCGGCAAAGTGATCAAGTTCCGTCCGAAAATCCAATTCGCGGATCTGCTGTCCCGGGGACCGGGCGATCGACTTCAGCATCGATATCCAATGTTCGATCATCAGATCGATGGTTTCACGTCGAAAACGGCTATCGCGATACTCCACGGCGCAAAGGATTTGAGATTTGGATTCGGCGACAAACCATGTTAGATCAAATTTTGCAATACCAAGGTTAGTTGTTTTAGGTGACAAGGTGAGATCATCGACAAGCGAGATCTGATTTGGTTCGTCCCGAAAGGCGAACATGGTATTGAACAGTGGGCCAAGATTTTGTTTCAACTGGTCCCACGAGGTCCAACGGTGTTTCAACATTGCCGAAAAATCGTCGTGTAACGCGACAAGCCAGCGTTCCAAAGGCTGGTCACCATCGACACAAACAGTAAACGGCAGCGATTCGATCGCATAACCGACGGGGGGATCTTGGCGTGAGCTATCTCGCATACTGACGGGGACGCCGATCGTAAACCGCTCGCTACCAGAGTATCGTGAAATCAAACATGCATAGCTCCCAAGCAACAACGTACCAAGCGTCACACCGCATTTCGCGGCGGTGTCGCGAAGTGATTGACAAAGTTCGTCCGGCAATTGGAACTCCACCAATTCGCCATCATGTGATTCATTCACCGAGTCAAAATCAAACGGAAGTTCGACGGATTGGTCGTGGCCGATCAATCGATCCTGCCACCATCGGTCGGAGTTGTCGATGTTCGATCGATTTGTATGTCGCGGATTCCTGGGGAGTTCCGTCGCAGCAGCGGTTTCGTACCCGTCGGCTCGGTAAAACGCAGCGAATTCTCGCATGATCTGCGAGACGCTCTGTTGGTCGACGGCGATGTGGTGGAATGTGATTGCGATCTGGTCTCGGCCGTCCGGTGGTTGAACCACATGGATTCGAATAGGCGAATCCGCCGAAAGGTCAAATGTTCGCCTGCCTTCGGTAACAAGTTCGTCGTTCGTCACCGCACGATCGAAACGTTGGACAAATGGTGGCAAAGAATCGTGCACGACAGGCACTGGTGCGCCGTTGATGACTTCAACCGAGGTGCGCAGTGCCGGGTGTCGCATGCTGATTCGATAGAAGCAATCGGCGATACGTTCGAAATCAAGGCGTCCATTGCACGACCATACCGTTTGAAAGTGATAGGCAGGTGACTTGGGATGCTGCTGACAGAATAGCCAGATCGCACGTTGTCCCCAAGTGAATGATGGTGTTTCCGGTCGAACACGTTCATTACTGGAATTGGTTTCCGATCGATTCGCCTTTGCGGCGAGATTACCGACGGTGCGCTGAGTCAGTACATCGTGAACTTGTATCGGAACGCCAACTTCGTTTGCTTTGGAAACCAGACTCATCGCATCCAACGAGGATGCACCGCTTTCAAACAAGTCGTGGTTAACACCCAGGACGGGGACGCCCAAGATGCCACGTGCGAGCTCCAGCAACGTATATTGGACAGGCGTTTGCGGAAGATCCTCTGGCGACAATTGCGGCGAATCGTCCAGATCGGAAAGTTGGTCTGCTGTCATGAGCCGCAATGCTGCACGATCGACCTTTCCGTTGGTGTTTCGCGGCAGGCGATTCTGTAGAACAAACCGCTTCGGTACCATTGCGCCGGGCAATCGTTGACGCAGTTGCGTGCGAACGTGGCTGAAATCCAACGCCGAGTTTGATTCAACAAACGCGATCAACTCCGTCGGTTCTCCTGGTCGGTTATTGGGAAGGACAAAGCAATCGGTTACACCGACGCATTGGCGAATCGCTGATGCGATTTCCGCCGGTTCGACGCGCATCCCGGCGATCTTAATTTGTTCGTCGACGCGTCCGACGAACAGCAGACTTCCATCGTGAATTTGACGAACAACGTCTCCCGTCCGGTACCACCGCTGCGGCCCGCAAACGCTGTCGACCGTGATGAAACGCCGCGCCGTCAGTTCGGGGTTTCCCAGGTATCCCCTGGCAAGTCCGGCCCCGCCGATCCAGAGTTCGCCGGCAACACCCGGGGGAACCTGCCTTCCGTTGGAATCGGCGATTCGAATTTGATTGCCGGCGATCGGAGCACCGATGCTTGCTAATCCATCTGCGTCATGCGTTCTATCGATGCGATGTAAGGTTGCACAGACGGTCGCTTCTGTCGGACCGTATCCATTAACCAGGTTCAGCGAAGGGATTTTGCGAGCGATCGAAGCCAAAATCTTTTGTGGGATCGGTTCGACGCCGACTAGCAATCGTTGTAGATCCAATTGCTCGCCGCGTGAAAGTTTTCGGTCGGCCATCTCCAGGAAAAAGGGAGGCAAGTAAGCGCTTTCGATTCGTTCTTTCTGCAACCACTCCAACATCGATTCCGCGTCGATTCGACATTCTTCGGATGCAAGACAAAGCGTGCGTCCGAACAGCAATGCCGACCAGATTTCATACATGGCGACGTCAAAACCGATGTTGGTCCACCAACTGCAGCGGGCCTCGGATGTCAACGGGCACAGGGATTCGAATTCCTTCACTAGGTTCCAAATTGCTTCATGCCCGACGACGACCCCGTTGGGTTGGCCGGTCGAACCGGATGTGAATAGAACGTAACAAGCGCCTTTGACCAAGTCGCAATGATCGTCCCGGCTTGCCCGTTCTTCGTAGGGTTCAATCTCGTGCCGGGTGATGGAATCGGACGTTGCATCCAGCGCAATGTGCACGCCGGACTGCCGAAGCATCTGGTCGCGGCGATCCCGCGGATTGGCTGCGTCGACAACGAGATAACAACGCCCGCTGGCGAGGACTCCCAGTATCGCGATGATCGCCTTTTCATCTCGGCGGCATATAACCGGAACCACATCGTCACAGTTCCAAGTTTCGATCTCGCCGGCCAGTTGAAGGGCAAGATTTCGCAGTGCCCCGTATGAAATTTGCAACCGCGGACCTTGAACCGCGATCCTGTCTTCGTATTCCGAGCATATCGCTTCGAAACGGGACCATAGGTTGGTTTTGGCGGGAAACGAAGTGGATCCGCTGTGGTTCGACAAGAACGCCTGGTCCGTCTCGGTCAGCAAGTCGTAACCGGCCAGTGGGGCTTGGGGATGGGCATGCATCGCCGCCAACGTTTTACGAAAGTGCTCGATCGATCGAATCCGGTCGGTGGCAGAGAATGCATCGTCCGAAAAATCAAACAGAAGCTGCCACTTGCCGGAGCGGTTTTGGTGGGCTGAGACCGTCAAAATACGCTCGGGATCGCCATAGCCGTTGTGCAACCATTCCAGCGACGTTGGAATGTCGCCGACATCATCGACTTGCAAATCGATCACATTAATCGCGACATCAAAGGCGCGCTGCGTGGCAGCAGACATCATGCCGGGACGTCCATTGGCAAGGAATCCCATTGACTCAACGGCGACTTTGCGAGAAAGACTCTCAAAGGTTTCATCAGCATCGATCGCGACCTGGAACGGCAGCACTTGCATAAACAACCCGGGAGTGTTGCGAAACGCCTGGTTCGTTCTGCCATGTGTGGTGGCCCCGATACGGGCTATCGAGCGGGTTTCCAATCGGCTCAACCATGCGATCAAAGCGCTGGAGAATATATTGAAATGCGAGAGTAGGTCGGTGATTTGACGAAACGGTTGACGCGCGGTCAGGACGCTGATCGCCCTATTTTCGTCATCATCAAGGTTTACGATTTCGCGAGTCTGGTGACACGAAAGGGCGGTATCGATGCTTGAATAGAATTTAAATCTTTCCGCGGGAATCGATCTAGATTGAAACCAAACGCGTTGTTTTTCGTCGGCATTGTTTTGCAGGAGCGCCGATTCGCTTTCAAGATATGCAGCGTAGGGATCGTGAATTATTTCTCCGCTGTGATTCAATTCAGAGAGATAGATTTGTGACAAACGACCCAGGATCGCGCGCCCGGCTGAAGCGTCCGTCAAGGCATGGTGGATGACCAGCAACAGTTTCCAATGACCCTCGGAAATTCGAATCAGCGTCGCTTCGAATAGAGATTCAGTCGGTCGAAAGCGGCTGCGCAAGCGGCGGTTGACGAAATCATCGGCGGCATCGTGTGGTTTGTTTTGGTTGGAGAAATCCACTACCGCACACTCAGTCAAGCGGGTCGGGCGAATTCGCGGAGCGGTCCAAGAATCATCCGTTGCCACAATTCGTAAAACCGGATGTTCCGAAACCAGTTGCTTCATCGCGTCGACAAATCGTGTGGGATCGATCGAAGCGTGGAATGTGTATAAATAGGGTACTTCGTAAAGCGGTGTATCGGGATGCAGTTGTTGTCCAAGCCAAATCAATCGTTGGTTGGTTGCCAGATTCGCGGTCGATTCGACTGAGTTCGAATGCGATTGTCGCCGTGTCATGTTGACGATTCCCGACCAGTCGGCTTTAAGATGACAAACGTCGGCGCCATGCCATTTCCTTTAACTGCGTCTGCGATGCTCCAGCCCGCGGACTCTGTCTCGCGGCGCACGGAGTCATCGTCCAAATGGTGCCAGAATAATCCGGTGTAGATCCGTTCGCCGGGCTCACTATTGCGATTACCCATGGTCATCCAAGCGGTCGCTCTGACGACCAGAAAACGCATCGACGCTGCCAATTTGGAACCAGATCGGTTACTCACATAGGAAAGAACGGCCAATCCGTCATCGCGGCATAGTCGACGGCAATGCCCGAGGAATTCACGTCGTTGCGCACTTCCTTGCAAGGTCGAGTACATCCAGCACGACGTGTACACGATGTCAAAAGGTTCAGACGGCGTGAAAGAGGAGAACGAATGGGTTTGGAAGTTCGCAGGAAATCCGATTTCCGACTGGTAACGGATCGCGGCTTCAATCATCCAATCGAGTGTATCGATGGCGGTGATGTCGTAGCCCGCCGCGGCGAACAATTCCGCTTCACGTCCCTGTCCACAAAACGCATCCAACATGCGTCCCGAATCGCGTAGACGCACGAGATGAGGCATCAATTGTGCCTCGTAGGGAAGTTTGTAGCGACGCGGGTGATAGAAATCAGGTCGGCTTGCATAGGTCCGGTTGACCATTTGCCGTATGTCGCAGGGGCGCATCAGACCAATGGAAACGGATTCTAAAAGGAATGCGATCGGCGCCGTCACGACTGCGACGATACCGGACCTGCGGCGGAGCATCTCCGCGACGGAATTCATTCGAATCCCAGCAGAACAACGCCACGAAACCGATTCGGGCTCCGATCGGTTGGTTTTCGGTTTTTCAGTAACGACGGCGGTGGGCATGATCAGAGTCAGTCACCGCCGGCTATCGAGGACTGGATATAGAACGCGATCGTTCGAGGCGATTCAAAGTGGTCAATCGTGACATCTTCCGGCGGGACGGATATTTGAAACTCTGATTCCACGAATGCCACCAATCGCATGATTCCCATCGAATCAATTCGACCTGATCCGAGAAGGTCTGCGTCGGGAGGAATCGGCTCTGACGCGTCGCCCACCAATTCGGTTTGAATGAAATCGATCAGTTTTGAAATCGGTTCTGCGTTGGACATGGTGTTCAAGAGGTTTTGGGATCGGCGGCAGGAGTGGCATACCGACGGGCAAGTTCGATGCGATCGATTTTGCCACTGGTCGTCCTCGGGAAATCCTGGCACACAAAGATGTTCCCCGGTATCGCGTACGAGGGCAGTTTCCTGGAAAGGTGTGAACGAAGGTCGACGACGAAATGATCGGTGTTTTGACGGGTCATCACGGCGGCAACAAGAAGTTTGGTTTCGTGGTGGTCGGCACAGAATGCGGCTGCTTCGGTGACGTCGGCGTGCATGGCGAGGACTTGCTCGACTTCATCAAGTTCAACTCGATAGCCACGCAGTTTGACTTGACGATCCATGCGGCCGATGAATTCCAATTCACCGTCGTCGCGGCGACGGACCAGATCTCCGCTGCGGTAAAAGCGATTTCCAGATTCCGGGTCAAAGTAAAACACATCCAGATCGTCTTCACTGGAATGCCAGTATCGTGTCATCATCGTGGGAGAATGGACCAGCAACTCGCCTGAGTCGTTTCCGATGACGGCGCGATCTTGGTCATCGACAATTCGGATTTCGGTTTCGTCCCAGGCACGGCCGATGGGGATCGAGCCGACGGGTGACACTGAGACGTTTTGACGTGTGTTTGGCGGCAAATGATAGTACGTGCATTGGTTGACTTCCGCCGGACCGTAAACATTGCTGATCCACGTTTGCGGCATGTGTTTTTGTAATTCCGTCACGTGATGGGGTGGCAGCGGTTCGCCGCCGTACATCACCCAGCGGAGACTGGTGACGTCGCGTTTTTCCAGGGCACCCCTTTCCAATAGTTGGATCAACGCAAAGGGGACCGAGTACCAAATCGTGATTCGTTCGGATTCGATCAGTAGAGATAAGCTTGCCGGCAGCATGCTGTAGGTGGGCGGCACAAGCACGGTCGTGGATCCGGCGGCAACCGATGAATAATAGCCGAACGTTGACATGTCAAAATGCAGCGGCGATAGGTTGGCGATCCGGTCGTGGTGGCCGACTCCATACGTCTGGATTGATAGACGGACGTAGCTGTTCGCACTGCGGTGTGAATGCACAATTCCTTTGGGTGTTCCGGTCGAACCGGATGTGAAAATCACGTAAGCCGGATGGTCGTCGTGATTGGACACGCTGCCGGTATTAGCGAGTTGTAGAGGGGCGATCCGATCGATTTCAGACCAGGGCGTGAACGTCAATGAGTCCGGCGTCTCGTGTTGTGTTCCGATCACATGCGCCAGTGGCGTACCGGAGCGATCGATCTGGTCAATCATGGCTTCGGCCAAGGGCGACGAGATCATGTGGCGTATGTTTCCGGCGCTCAGTATGTCACAGACCCGACTGGTAGGCGTGTGTGGATCGATCGGGACCATCGCTGCGCCGGCCTTCATTGCTGCATAGACCGCGATCGGAGACTGAACACATGGCGGAAAGCGGACTGCCACGTTGTCTCCTTTGCGGACGCCTCGCTGATGAAGCAAATTGGCCAGTCGCGACGATGCGTCGTCCAATTGGGCGTACGTCAGCGAATCTTTGCCGCAACGAAACGCGATGTGATCGGGCCATCGTTGTGCCGAGTGGAGCAGATTGTCGTGCAGCAATGACGCCATCGTCAGACCCCAAGCAATCCGGCGATGATGTTGCGTTGAATGTCTGAGGTACCGGCGTACAGCACGCCTCCCACGGCATCACGCCAATCACGGTCAATTCCGTTTTCGGTCAGGTAGCCTCGACCACCATGGATGCGCACCGCGTCTTCGCTGGATTGCAGAAAGCACTCGCTCAGGTACAGCTTCAAAATCGCGGCGTCCATCATCGCTGATTTTCCTTGGCTTTTCAGCCACGCCACTTTGTAAAGCATCAACTTGGACGTTTCCAATCTCACTTTCATGTCGGCCAGACGATTAGAAACGGATTGAAATTTGCCGATTCTCTGGCCGAATTGATGTCGCTTTTTCGCGTATCCGATACAGGTTTCCAGCTGGCGTTGCATTGTGCCGATCTGGCTGGCCAAGATGCAGCAGCGTTCAAACTCAAGCGAGTAATTGAACGTGGAAAATCCGCCGCCTTCTTTACCCAGACGATGCGAGTCGGGTACGAAACAATTCGTCATTCGGAGTTCGCCAATGGGCACGGTTCGGAGCCCCATTTTCAGATGGTTGTCGCCCCGTACGAACCCAGCGAATTCCTTTTCGACCAGAAAAGTCGACATACCCCATTTGCCTTTCTTGGGGTCGGTGCTGGCAACCACCAGGGCGATGTCGCAGGCCGGCGCGAGTGTCACCATGCATTTGGTTCCATTTAATACATATCCGCCGTCTACCTTTTCGGCGGTCGTTTGCATATTAAAAACATCGCT
>JAGQPO010000022.1 GCA_020426665.1 Planctomycetales bacterium | reverse complement strand
TCCCTCGCTGACGCATTCGGGTTATGAAAAAGCATGGTGTCACGCGAGAACGCAAGTTCAATACACGCAACCTGGGAACCGCTGCTTAATCCTTGCGGAACACGTATTCGTTGCATCCCCATCCGCTCCCAACCGTGCGAAGATTTGTCAGCCATAACCCTCGGTTGGTAAGCGGGACGATGATGTCTTCCGGTTTGGCCACTTCAAACGGCAACCCGCCGATCCAGTCGACCCAGTCGTGCCAGGCTGACATTCCACGGTCAAGCTTTTTTCGCTTCCAATCGGCAAACGGCAATGGATTCTTCCCGTGGGCAAGCCGCGCGAGTCCGAATTTGAACTCGTACCAAGCGGCAACCGCAATCACCCACAACGGGCGCACCATCTTCGGCAAGCGATGATATGCTTTTTTGATTGCCAACCAACGTCTGCTCGCTCCGCCTTGGTCGTTGTAGATCGCGATCGCAAAAGTCCCGTCGGCGCCTACTCGGTCTGCCGCAATCTGGATCGCACGATCCATTTGACCGGTATGATGAAGCACTCCCCAGCTGTAAACGACATCGAATTCGCCCAACGCATTCATCATCGGTTCGTCCAGGACCGAACCCTGTCGAACTTGCCAGTCGGACTCGTCGGCCGATTCACGACTGCGTAGTTGCTCGGTGCATGCGACACATTGCCCATCAAAGTCGATCGAGACGACGCGGGCGCCCAAGCGAAAAGCCGCAAGCGAAAAAAGACCACTGCCGCTACCCACATCCAAGAAGGTTTTACCTTCCAGCGGTTTTGCAGCGGATGGTTCTAACGCCAACAATTCGCTGAGTGATCGGCAGGCCTGCTGGATTCGTTCCTCGTCAAGGTTTGCCAAAAACGACTTCCAGTTCTCACCGAACTCGAAACGGGTATCGCTCATGCCGTTTCCAAGTCCAGAAGAAACTGTTTGGTTTGTAGACCACCAGGGGCACTGAACCCCCGCAACCCTCCGCCGGCGCTGACGACTCGGTGACACGGTATCACCAATAAAATTCGATTGCGTGACATCGCAGCCCCGACCGCTCGGCTGGCGTCGGGATTGCCCGCTCGACGCGCCAGTTCTTTATACGTGACCGTTGTTCCAGGGACGATTTCACGACATCGCAAATACACTTCGTGGTGAAACGGAGTCCATCCCCGAGAATCCAATTCGACCGAGCTAAAGTCTGCGCTGCCCGTTTGAAAGTATTCGCTAATAAAATCGTCCAGCATCCTTGACCGCATATCGTTGTGCTTTGTCCCGACGGGAGCCTCCCACTGCAACGAATAAAGACCTTGGTCCGACCAGATCGAAACCATCGGACCGAGAGGCGTTTGATGAAGGGATCGAACGTTGGCCGGCGCGGTAGAGGCCGGTGTGGTCGTCAATGTCATGGTGGTGATAAACAAACGGTTTGGTGGCGGCGGCAATTTGCGTCATGGTAGCGGAAATAGCAGACAATTTCCCCCGGTACTGGAAGGCAATATTCTTCCGTTCAAGCCGTTAATTCCGTGTGCTGATCGCTAGGCGCGACGGGCCAGTGCCGACTGAACCGATTCCATCCAGTCATCGTGTGCGACCATGTGCTGTCGTTGCATCAGTGCGTCGGATTCGGCTTGCCGTTGAACCCGCCGAACCGCTGCGAAAAAATCTTGTTTTGCCTCGCCGGTTTGCGCGGCCGACGCGGACATCTGTTCGGCCAACGCCGGCGCTCGAGTTTGAATCATTTCGTCTTCCGCTGAGACGTAGAACTGGCAGCTTCCCGGGTCGCCCTGCCGCGCGGCTCGCCCGGCCAGTTGGCGATCGACTCGGCGACACGGATGAATTTCCGACGCGGTAACGTGAAGCCCTCCGGCGGCGATGGCTCGGGTGTCCGGTTTGATATCGGTTCCGCGGCCTGCCATGTTGGTTGCGACAGTGACAGTGCCAGTGATCCCGGCTCGTCGAATGATGGACGCTTCGGTTTCGTTTTGTAATCCGTTCAGGACGATGTGGTCGATTCCCCGATCGTTCAACCGCCGACTCAGTTGCATGCTTTCATCGATGGTCCGCGTCCCGATTAATACCGGTTGCCCAAGACGGCTGCGACGGGCGGCATCCTCGGCGATCGCAACGAACTTGTTTTCGCGAGAATCAAAACAGCGCAGCGGCAATTCTTTTCGGACGCAAGGTTTATTGGTTGGAATTTGCACAACCGGCAAGTGATAAAATTCGCGAAGTTCCGCTTCACTGTCCGCAGCGGTTCCGGTCAGTCCGGCGATGCCTTCATAAAATCCGATGAACCGCTGGCGTGTGATTCGCGCATGCGTGTCATTTTCCGCCGTCACATCGACTTGTTCTTTGACCTCGACCGCCTGATGCAATCCTGCACTCCATTTGCGTTCTTCGTGGATGCGACCGGTATTTTGGTCGACGATCAAAACTTCGCCGCCTTCGACGACATAGTCCACATCACGCTGCAAAACGAATTGGGCGCGCAGCGCGTTTTCGACCAAATGACTCCAAGGTCGGGCGAGTTGCCCAGCGGGCCGATGATTGAATAATCGATGGATTCGTGTCCAGCCGTCAGGCGTCAGGCGGATCAAGCGTTTAACAGAATCTAATTGAAATTCACTGCCGGCGGACAATTGCATTGCCACATGATGTGCGAATTGATATATCACTTTTGCCGTTGCACTGCGACATTGGCCACCGCTCAGGATCAACGGCGTTGCGGCCTCGTCGATCAGCACGCTGTCAGCCTCGTCGATGATCGCCAACGCGTGGCCCCGCTGGGCGAGTGTGGGGTCGGCAACCATAACGCCCTGTAATCGTTTCAGAAATCGTTCACCAAGACGTTCCTGATGTCGGGACCGCAACGTCAGCTGGTCTCTAAGAAAGTCGAACCCGAATTCGTATCCCGGACCATAGGTGATGTCACAGGCGTACGCTTGTACCTTGTCACGAATCGGCCCCTGCGGTTCGAGGTGTCCGATGGTCAACCCCAGCAGTTCAAAGGCTGGTTTCAATTCATCGTGATCTCGTTTAGACAGATACTCGTTCGTGGTTGCGACATGCACGCCGCGCCCCGACCATGCATGTAATACAGTGGGCAGCGCAGTGATGATCGTTTTTCCTTCGCCGGTTTGTATTTCGGCGATCGTTCCGGCGGCCAGTGCAAAACCGCCGGCCAATTGGACATCATAATAGGTCATCCCGGTCGTGCGTCGAATTGCCTCGGCCGTCAAAGCAAACGACTCGGTAACATGATCCAGCTGGCAAGCGTCGTCGCGTGATTTGATCCGATCTCGACATTGGTCGGCAATTTTGCGAAGCGAGGCTTGATTTAAGTGTTTTAATTCACATTCACGATCTCGAACCCTTTCGATCCATCGATTGGTCGATCGATCGAGTTGTTGCACCGCACCCTTCGGCCGACCGGCGAAGTTGCGATAGCGGGGGATCGTGGAACCAGAGTGAAACATGAATGGCGGTTGAATGAATGCAGCATTGGACGCAATACATCGCAGAAGTCGACCAGATCGGTGCGATCACTTCATGAGTGATTCCGTGTCTGGACCTGACGGCGCGGGGAATCGCACTGGGAAGCCCAATAAACGGTTCTGCAATTACAATCCGACGATTGGTCTTAATTGCTAAAGTTTGCGCAGCATGAAGTTCTTGCTGTCACGTAAACGATCAGCCGCCGGGCACTTGTGCAGCGGCGTTCGTGAGGGGAACCGCGGCCAATCCAATGCGGCGCGGTGCAGGTAGAACGACGATTGAAAATCATTCGGATGAAGGTGCTCGCACCTCCCCGATATTCTCTTGCTGATCGAGCTGACGCTCGCGAGTGATCGCCTGGCCGAGCAACCAACGATTGTAGGTTTGTAAAGCGTCTTCTTGAATCCGATTTGCCCCGTCGCCTTCGATGACCACTGATTGTGGCTCACGTTTGACAAGTATCTTTCTGGTTTCGGGGCTGACAATCGCTTCGGTCGCGTGGGCGATCAAATATTCGACGATCACAAGAAATCTTTCGAAACGGCTCAGTTCCGTTCCCTCTCCCATGATTCGGCTGTAGGCAAGTTCGTTGCTGGGCATCCGCAGGTGACGAATCGCTCCCGTCTGGTCCAATCCGACGATGTCAACCACGTCGACCAGATTCCCTTGTACGCGATAGGTTGGTGGTTCACTAACGGTTAGGAACGCGGCCTTGTCAAACGAGCTGACCAGACGGCTACGATCTTTCACCATTTTCTTTTTCAAATTGGCAATTTGACCAACACTGATCACAAAAATCGACATCCACTCCATCGGCACCGTTTCGCCGCGGATTCCGTCGGGAATGTTCAAGTGTGTTTCCTTGAGTTCGAACCATCGAATGATTCTTGGCTCGGGCAAGTCCGGCAATTCGGCACTTGGAATGACCCGCACGCCATAACCGAGTTCCGTTAGTTGTTTACAAACCGTGTTCGCCTGTTCTTTGCCAAAGTTTTCCCACAGAATTCCGCGCGATCGCCTCGCGACGCGACGGGCATCGGCATGTGTGATATGACCTTGACGAGTGAGCACACCGACCAGCGTCTCCAGTTCAATCGTTTCAAACCTGGTTTGGATCACGGCAAATTGGGTCACGACTTGGGTCTCCGAATCGAATTCATACGTACTGGACGAATGCTGCGAGCGACCAATAGCCATGCACGAATCGAGTTCGCCGACTCATCATCAGCGGACATCCCCGACCTCGCTCAAAGACGCTTCAAGAAGTTGCGTTCGAACCGGCCATCGTCCTTTCCGTCGACGACTTGCCACCACGATCAATCCATCATGTTTAGAGGAACAGGTCGGACGCGTTTTCACCCTCCGCGTTCTTTGTTGGAGGGTCCGCCTTCTCATTCGCAGGCTCATTCATTGTAGCGGTCGCAGCAGCGTCGGACGAATAGACTTGCTGTTGTTTGTTGCCGTCTTCGTCGACGATGTGGATCGATCGAATCGTGTCGTAATAGGCGTCGCTGAAACCGGCCACGACCGTTTTGGTCCCGTTCTCACCTTGGATCTCGAATAGCAACTCGGGAGTACGGAATTTGCTTTCCAACGATCTATCGTAGTCATAGATGATCCACGTCACCGGTCCGATGGACAACGATTCGGCCAACGCATGATCGTCCGCGGCCAACAAATCATAAACCTGTTTTGACCACTCCGTATCAAACGGAGCATTTCGATGTTGCAGCGGGACGCGCGGCGAGTCGATTTGAGTGCCTTGGACGAGTTCGACACTTTTGAACCAACGCTTTTCATCTTCGTCAAAGACCACGACGACAATGGCGTCACCCTTGGATCCTTTGACGTCATAAAAATAATCATCCGAGTCAGCACCGAAATCGTACGTCAACTCGTCTTGGCTTGTGATCTGATCAATTTCCCCGACCTGGTCTCGAATGGTCGCGTCTTGTTCGATGGCAAATTGCAGTGCGATTTCAGAATCCTGGTTGTCCCAATCGTCTTCGTCGATGAAATCGTTCATCTGGTCGGCCAAGCGATCCACCGCGTAGATGCCCAGTCCGACGACTCCTCCGCACATCAGCAGAAGTGTCAACGAGATGATCGCCACGATGACGACCGTATTCCGCGTCGCCCCGGAAGATTGCGGGGGTGTCGGATCCGGTATTGAGAACGGAGACGGCGATTGTGACATGATGGAGCCGGCAATTGCTGCAGGGGCGATTGTATTGAAAGAGCTTGAATCATACCAAAGAATTGTTGGCTCTTCCGCAGAATCGGTGTGTGGGAATCAGGTGCCGATCAGTCGTCTCGTTGGAGTTCCAGACCCCGAGATTGTTTACATCAGAACGGGAGCTGACGCAGGAATCGTCGTTCGAAGTTTCCGTAATCTTGGCCGTCCACGTCACCGTCCAGATTGAAATCGAACGCCGGATCGTATTCTGGATCACCGGAATGCTTATTGAACGCCAACGCGAACCGTCCGTAATCCTGGGCGTCGATGTCGCGATCGCCGTCGGTGTCACCAAACAATCGGAAAAATGCGTCGACTTCCCGATCGCCGATCACGGCGTTGCCACCGGACAATCCGTCTTGGTCACCGTCCAGCGAAATGCCGCTTGCAGTCGCTATGATTTGGGATCCCAGCGCGGTCAGTCGATAGTTGCCGTCGACCAGCGACATGCCGTTGGATTGGAGATGTGAACCGGTAAACGTGAACGTCGCTTCGGTCTGTCCGCCGACGTCCGCAAAGATGACATTGAAATCAACCATCGCGTCGATCGGGTTTGCGATCCCCAGTTTGACGATTTCAAATGCCGCCGCGTTTGCGGACACGATTTGGTCAAAGACAACGGTCACGCCGCGAAGCATTGATCGCTGGTCGTTCCCGAGGCCGTTTTGGTCGTATCGCATCATCGCGATCTCGGGTAGATTCAAAACATCAATGGTCAGCGGACGTTCGACGCGATCCCCGATGGCATCGATCGCCGCGACGCGAATCTGGTAACTTGGCGCGGTTTCATAGTCGACGGTTTCATTCTGTTTCAGATACAGTGTACCACCGCTGATCAGAAATCGTCCGTTGTCCACGTCGCCCGCACCGGAGGCCAATTCGAACGTGTGTGAATCGGGCACATCTGGATCAACGACGGTGAAGTCGGACACCAGCACGTCGCCCGTGGCTGTATCGATGTTTTCGGTCAAAAGATTGCCCAGGAGCGCGACATCTCTGGGCGCATCGTTGACCGGCGTGATGCTGATCGTCAATCTGGCCGCGCTGCTGGTGTCGACGCCGCCGTTGGCCGTGCTGCCGTCGTCTTGCACATAGAAATCGAAGCCATCGGGCGCGACGGAATCCTGGGCCGGTGTAAAGTACAGTTGGCCATTGGTTTGAATCGGCAAGTCGGCCGACAACAAAGGTGTTCCGCCGGGTGACGTGGAAAGCACACCGTTGGTCGGCAGACTGGTCAACCAGTACGATAGCCCTTGAACGATTGCCGGGTCGCCGTCGTCGCCTGTCAACATGATTGGCAACTCAACATCTTCGGTCGCGGTGACGGATTGGGGATCTGCGGTCGGTTGCGTATTGATCGCAACGGTAAAGAATCGCTCGAAGTCCCCGCCCTCGATTCCGTCACCGTCGCCGTCAAGTCGAAGCCCCGCGGTGTCGTGAATGCTGCGGCTGAGTCCGCTGGGAATTCGCAGCCGATAGTCGCCTGGCGGCAAGAATCCGCTGGCAATGTCAAGCGTGACGAAGTCGTTCCCGAGAGTGAATGCCGGAAGAACCGAGAAGACAATGTCGTCCCCGTCGCCGAACAGCCCGTTGGTTCCGCTGGCGCGCAGGTCATAGGCGGCCAGCGCGGCTGCATCGATATTGTTGACCTCTTCGCTGAAGATGATTCCGATGCTGTCGATTCCCAGCGTGGTGATGGACTGATTTTCGACCGCCGCGGGCGAGGATTGAACGACCTGGGGCGGCGTGACGTCAGAGCTTTCGCCGCGGAATTCATAGGCACCGATGTCGACAGACCCCGGTGTCAGATCGAAGTGCAGCGAATTTGCGCCCGCGAGCGTCGATGCCCCGTCAATGCTGGCCGGTTGAACGTCAAAGTGGCGGCCTTCGGTTCCGCCGAATCCGATCGTCGGCGACAGGTTGGTATTGCCACTGCCGTAATGGAATTCAACTTCTCCACCGGCGAACAGGGTGACCGCAAAATTGATGTCGGAAGAATCATCCACTTTCGTCGCATCCCACCGGATCGTCACTTGATCGGCAACCGTGGTGTCGATGAAGATGTCATCGCCAGGTCCGGTGGTTCGAATCGTATCCCAGAGTCCGGCAATCCGCGGATAGTCATCCAGTTCGGCCGTGGAGTTTGTCGTGTCACCTGCATTGACCGACGTGCCGAATTGCAACAGTCCATTGGCGCCGACCCAGACACTGGCATAGTCAACTCCGAGGTAGTTGAAAGTGAATGGCAGGGTGTACTGCCAGGTTGCCCCGTAGCTTCTCCAATTCTGGGCAACGCCGCCGGCCGGATTGAACAAACTGCTCCCCAGGTCCGATTCGGCCGGTTCGGGCTTCCCGCCGTTGATCGTGTCCGGATCATCCAGACGCGGCGACCCTTGGATATCGGTTTTCGTGGCAAAGTAACCATCGCCCCGATCAATCGTTGGCGAATTCTTGCGGACGATAAAGTTATCGTCGCGTCCACCGTCGTATCCGTTACCGGCGTCGGCCAGTGGATCAAAGCCGATTACATTGTCGGCCCCATCGATGTCGATAAAGTCGGGGTCTGCTTCCCAGCTCGACTGGTCACCGCCGCTGGCGGTTTGCCAATCAACAATCCCATCGGCAGTTGTTCCCGCCCAGTGTCCGACGTGTGCGTTGGGATCAGTGCCTTGTAAATAGATGTTGCGATCAAATTTCTGGCCGGTCGTATTACCGGGCTCGACAAAAATGGCGTGACCGCTGTCGATGCGAATCGCGTTGTTGTAAACGCGAGTGTCGCGACTTGCGCCGGTGAACCGGATCGCTTCGCCGACCGGTTGGAAGATCGTGTTGCCGACCAATTCGGCCCCCGATCCGGTCACGTCGGCCAAAATCCCCTGGTTGGTATTGGAATAGACCAGGTTGTTGAAGACATCGCCTGCATAACGGAAACTGGTCGATCCTTCGACGTGAATGCCGACGCTGTTGGCGTAGACGTAGTTTCCGATCACGTTACTGGCGCGGTAGGCGTGGATGCCGACGACCGAATTGTCGTAAACTCGGTTACTGTAAACGTATCCGTTTGCACTAAAGTGCCCCGCCAGGATGCCGGTGCCGTTGCCGTGAACGACGTTGCCAGTTGCGGTCGCGTCTCCGATCAAATAAATCCCGGTACTTGGATTGTCCAGCACTTGATTTGATTCAACATCGACACCGGAATTTGCATAGATGCCGTAGGTTGTGTTGTTTTCCACAACGTTCCCGAGCACTTTAGATTTCGCGTTATTACCGCTGGACACCACGTACATGCCGGTCGCGTTGGCATACACATGGTTCCCGACGACACGTTGCTCCGGTACTCCTGCAACCGTGGCGACCAAGTACAAACCGTACTGGGAGTTGTCGTAGACCTGGTTCCCGACGAATTGCGATCCGCCGCCGACGGGAGAATAGATACCGTATTGATGTCCGAAGATTTCGTTGCGCAAGATCGAGTTTTCGTTGCTGTGAATTTCGATGCCGTCTGCGTTGGCGTCGGAGTCGTAAATACGCGAATCGACGATCGTCATGTAATCATTTGACGAATCGATAAAGACCTGATCAAAAGCGTGGTTAAAGATTTCGACGTTGGACACAGTGATGCGGTCACTGTCTGCGCCGGCTGACGCATACAGTCCGACGTAACCGCCGGTGATCGAAAGGTGTTGCAAGGTGACGTCGTCGGCACCGGTCAATTGAATCGCTCGACTAGGATTCAACGGATTATCGCGATCCAGCGTCGCCGTTGCCGCTCCGACGGGGCCGGTGATGGTGACGCCGGAGTCCGACTGGTCAAGGTAAATGTTTCGCAGCAGTTCGTAGTCGCCGGTGTCGACAAAGACGGTGTCGCCGGGACCAAGGTCGTACGCCTGGATCAGGGCTCGCAGGTCGGCCATCGGCGTGGCCGGCGAACGACCGTCGTTGGAATTGTTGCCGGTTGCCGTCGTGTATACGTCTCCGATGAAGCTGCCATCGTTAATGAAGTATTCGGTTCCCGCCGGCACAATCTGGAACGATTTCATTGTCGTGTCGCTGGCCCCCGACGGATCGTTGGATGTGATTCGAATGCGGTAGTCGCCGGGTGCGGGAATGTCACCGGGAACATCCCAAACATAGTGGCCGTCTGCAGTGATGCCGGTCGCAATCGGTGTGATCGTCCCGCTGACGACATCGATCAGATCAATGTCAACGTTACTTTCCGGAGTGATGGACGACAGGCCTTTTATTTCGTCGGCCGAAAGCGCCCGCGAGTACATCGCGACTTCGTCCAACATGCCTTTCCAAGTGTAAGAAGAATGTCTGCCGCGGCCGATTTCCAATGGGGCTGTATTGGTCTTCAACGGAGCGTCAATCAATTGTTCACCGACCCACTGGCCGTCGGCGTACAACTTCGCCGTTACACCGTCGTACGTTCCCACGATATGCATCCATCGATCCTTCGGCAATACAACTCGGGGGTTTGCGCCGACGGCGGTACCGAACTGATTGACAAAAAAGTACAGCGTGCCGCCGTTCTGGTACATTCCGAATCCATCGGACCAACCGGTACTGGTCGTCTTTGAGATCACACTGTCATACGTCGAAAGATTGTCCGCGGCGCGAACCCATACTTCGATGGAGAACTGCGGCGCATTAAGCATGTCATTGTGTGGAACTTCCACATAGCCGTTGTCTTGGACCAGCCCGAGCGACGTTGTCCCGCCGGGGCCGAAGACTCCTTCGGCATTCAGGTCGACATTTCCGACGACGGTACCGTCAAAGCCGTTGCCTGTTGCATCGGATACCGCGGTACCGCCCGTTTCGTCCAATCGCCAGTACGCCAGAGGACCTGCCGAGGCATGGTGATTGAACGTCGTTTGAGCCTCGTTGACGAGGACCGCAGTGCCGGAAACTTGCCAGGAAATGTCAACTGTTTCTCCGTGTTTGATCTTTTCGAAGTTGCCCGGAGTGACCAAGGAGATCGTCGCATCGGCACTGATGGTTGCCTGGTCGGTGCCGCCAAATGCCCCGGCGTTAACACGAGAACCGTTGGGCAGCGGTTCATCAAGATACAGACGTGGAATATCCACGTCGGAGAACTCACCGGCGTCGACCGCGGGTGAAGCGAGTTCAATATGAAAGTCATCGTCGGCGCCGGTGTCGCCGAAGATCCGTTGAATTCGAATCGCATCGGCCACCGTTTCCCGGTTGACGTCGTCGGCATACAGAACGACGGTCAGCTTGTCACCGGTGATCGTGAAAGTTCCCAGGTTCTCCCAGGGCACAGACCCATCGACAAAGTCATCTGGTGCGAGATTGAATTGTGATTTGCGAACGACCGCAAGACGCCCTGTCGGATCCGAAATGTGATAGTCGGCTGTCGTTGAATACGTACCGGTTCCCCAGGTCGCAGCGACCTTGTATGTTCCGCCGCCCTGCAAACCTGAAAACGTCCACGTGGCGGTGGGGATATCGCTACCGACACGGGGTCCCGTCAAGTAATCGCCTCCGTAGCCGCCGGTGGAGACGGTGTTCCAGTTCGAAGTCGTTGCGAATCCCGCGTCGCCATCGTCGATGACAATCGGGCTGCCAATCAAGCCTTCCGAGAATCCACGCCGATTGTCCGGACCATCCGGGTCGACAAACATGGGATCACTCAGAGAGGTGTCGCCAACGATACTGTGTTGGTCGAGTCCCAGTTGGTGATACCATTCGGATTGATCGTCAAACGGAATGTCTTCCCACAGCCCCAATGTCCCGGCAGCGGGTGTGTGGATGACGTTGAAGTCGGATTTGATTTGATATTGGCTGCTCGAATCAATCGTGAAGGCCGGCCCGGAGAAGACTTCGATAATGTTGTTGCGGATGTCGGTGTACCAGGAATTTTGCGTCAATCGAATTCCCGTACCGACCGTCTGCGAAATCGTGTTGTTGATGATCTGCGATCCCGAACCACCATTAATTAACTTAAAACCGGCATCCGTATTGTCGTACACGATGTTGCCGTGCGCGACCGAATGATTGCCGCCGGATGATGATGCGAATTCCACTCCAACGGTGTTGTTGTATGATTTGTTCGACGCAACAGTACTATAGTAGTAGGCTTGAATTCCTGCGATCTCGTTCAGATAAACGCGATTGTTACTGGCAATGCCGCTGTTTGTATAACTGCCGACCGAAATGCCGTACTGCGATTGAAAGACAATATTGCTGTCGATGACGGTCCCGTTATCACCACGGATCCCGATCGCATTGATGCCGGTACTGATCGAGACTTGGTTGCCCGTCACAGCAACGTTCCCGGAAGCGTTGATTCCGTAGCTGACGAAATTGGTGACGACGTTTCCTTCGATCGTATTCGGCGAAAGGTTCGTTGATCGAGTGACATAGATCCCGCTGTTTACATCGACGAAGCGGTTGTTTCGGAAGATGACCGGAGCGTCACTAGCCGAGTTTTGTGACGCCGCGTAATTGGTGAACGAATTGAAAGTGTTGTTTTCCAGCAGGTGCCCGCCTCCGTAGAATTCGATGCCCCGATAGCCGCCGAACAGTTCGTTGCCGACGACAACGCTGTCGGCGCCGTCGATGCGGACCAGGGCAATGCTTGAAACTGTCGAAGTGCCATCGATCACCGAGTTTTCGATCGTCACATCGTCGTTTGTGGCCAGCAAATAGATCGATCGCTCGGTCATTCCTTCGATTCGGGAATTGCGCAAGACAAAACCGTCACTGTCGGAGGTGCTGGACGCGTAAATCGCGTTATACGCATTTCGCAGTACGACGGAATCCAACGTGATGTCATCGGCGTTTGACAATTGAATGACAATCGTGCCCGTGGAGGTGTTGTCGCGATCGAGTACCGTCGGCGTGGGGTTTGGAACGTCAACGGTTGGCTGCGTACCGATGATCGTCACGCCGGAATCTTCGGCACCGATGACCAAATTCTTTGAGATCGAATAGGTTCCGCCATCGACATAGATCCGGTCGCCCGGTTCCAAGTCGTATGCGGCCAACAATGCTGGCAGGCTGGCCATCGGGCTATCGGGCGACTTGCCGCTGCCGTAATTGCTTCCAATCGCGGTGGTGTAAACGTCGCCACTTAAGTCGCCGTCGTTGACGTAATAATCGGTACCGTCGTTGACAATTTGGAATGGCTCGTAGGACTCATCGACGATCGAATTGTTTCCGCTGGAAGAAATCCGAACTCGGTATTCACGATCACTGACAACCGTGCCTGGGACGGTCCATGAATAGACACCGGCCGCATTCAAGTCATCGGCGATGCTTGTCGCAACGGTTCCGGTTGCAACATCGATCAGGTCGATGTCCACCATTTCGAAAGGCCGCGGATTGGCCAAGCCGACGATTGATTGGGGGCTCAACACCGTGTCGTAGAAAGCGACCTCGTCGATTCCGCCGTTCCAGATGTAACCGTTGTTCCGTGCGCGACCGATCTCCAACGGCGCCGACGAAGGGTCGATGGTGAGTCCGCTGCGCTGGCCGGCAAGTTCTCCATCGATGTAAAGCCGAGCCGTGTCGCCGTCGAATGTTGCCGCGATGTGAGTCCAACGATTCAGCGTGATCGGACCCTGTGCGTCATTGTTCAAGTCATATTGATTGACAAAGAAATTCAGGTCGCCGCTGTAGTAATAGATCCCGAATCCGTCATTGAATCCGGTGCCTGTCATTTTGGTGACGACAGAATCATAAGTGCTGATTCCGGACCCGGCGTAGACCCACGCGGAAACGGAGAACGTTGCCGGATTGAGCGCCGGAGCGTCCGGCACGGAAACATATCCGCTGGCCCCGTCAAAGGTCATCGCGGCGTCGCGCCCCGGACCAAAGACGCCCTCGTTGCCAAGTTCCGGCGAGTCAATCAACGTTCCGTTGTAGCCGCCGATACGGTCGACGGCAGTGGTACCCGACGTTTCACCGAGCGTCCAATGTGCGATGGCGGAACTTGCGGTGACGGTGCCCTGATAATCGACGTCGGCTTTGGGATTGACCCAATTTCCGGCCGTATGCCACTGGATGTCGAATGTTTCTCCCACCGTGATTTTTTCCAGTCCGCGTGGCGACAGGACCTGGACGACGTCGTCAGCACTTGGTGATGTTTGGTCCGTGCCGCCGGTGTGACCCAGATTGATTCGCCGCCCATCGTGGGCCGGTTCACCTCCGAACGTGTCGTCCAACGAGCCGCCGTCGATCGCTGCTGAGTCCGGACGCAACAGGAAGTTGTCATCCGCCGATCCGTTGCCGACGATTTCGCGGATGCGAATCGCATCGGCGTTGGTTGTTCCAGCTTCACCCTGCAATTGCACCGTCAGGAAATCGCCGCCAACGGTCACTTGGGTCAGCGGCAACCAGAGCGGATTGGTGGTGCCCAGCGCGCGGTAGTATTGCGAGATCGTGGATGACGAGATCAGTCCGCCGGCATCGATGAACGAGTAATTGGCGTACGACGTGTAGCCAGAACTGGGGAAGGTGACCGAAATCTCATAAGTGGCGCCGGGCGTCAGGCCGCCGAACTGCCATTGGGCCACCGATGTCGAACCCATGTTGGTCGAGTCGCCACCATAGCCCGCAATTCCTGGTGAAGACGTTCCGATCACCGAGAAGTCGGTGTCACCGTCATCGATGATCAATTCAGGCCCAACAGAAACATTGCTGTACCCTAGGATGTCATCGATACCATCGGGATCAACGAATCCGGGAGCATCCGACGGTTGTTCACCAAAACGGCTATGGAAGTCAAACCCGACTTCGGATACCCAATCGGCGCGTGTGTCGAATTCACTGGAACCCCACAGCGCGAGTTTACCGGCGGCAGGTGCGTAGATTAAATTGTAATCTGATCCGAATCCGTTTTGGCTGTCCGCGTCGACGTCGTACGCATAGGCGTCGTGAACTTCGATAATGTTGTTACGCAATTTTATATTCGAAGAGGCTTGCGCCAATTTGATCGCCGAAGCCGTCGGTTCATACAGCGTATTGTTACGGATCAATGTGCCCGACCGTCCGACTTCGACTCGGATGCCGGCGTCCGTGTTATCGTAGATCAAATTGTTAATCGTCTGCACTCGCGAGGTGGACGATGACGCGTGCAAGATTCCGATGCGATTTGAATAGGCCGTGTTGCCTTGAATGAGAGCCGATTGATGCCCTCTTAGACCGACATCGTTGTTGAACGCGACGTTGTTCCGAAGCGTTGCGTTATAACTGTAGTCGCCTGCGGATAAACCGAAACTGTTCTCGTACGCGATGTTATTTTCCGCGACGGCGTCGTTCGTCACGTCGATGCCTTCCAGGTTTTGCCAGACCGTATTCCCAGTCACCAGGACGTTATACGCGCCGTAGATGCCGGTGTTGGCATTTCCAAACGCGTCATTGCCGGTCACCAGCGTCGGTACGACGGCGTTATTGCTAGTGATGTAGATTCCATAACCGTTTGAGTAGACTTGGTTGTTCCGAACGATCGACCCGGTGTCGGAACTGCGTGCGATGTCGATGCCTTGATAGAAGTTTTGAAATACACGATTGTCTTCGACCAGATTGTGGTAGCCGGTCAATCCGATTCCGTCGCCGGCGTAGGAGACTTGGCTGCCACGAATGATTGCGTTGTCGGATTCGACGCGAATACCCGTGTAGGTATTTCCAAGACCGACGATCGTCGAGTTCTCGACGGTCAAGTCGTCACTACTGGTCTGGATCCAGATTTGTTCTTGAACGTTCCCGGCGATGGTCGAACCTCGCACTGTCAATCGGTCGCTGTCGGCCGACGTCGATCCGTAGATGCCTCGGTAGGCTCCGGTCAGATAGAGCGACTCGAGGATGATGTCGTCGCCACCGCCGAGTTGGAAGACGTAACTGCCATTGGCGGTGTTTCCGCGATTCAGGATCGTCAGCGGCGTGCCATCGACGTCGGTTGTTCCTCGGATCACGACGCCGCTATCTTGTTCCACCAACAAGATATTACTGTCGACCGCATAGGTCCCCGGGCCGACGATCACGGTGTCGCCCGAACCGAGGTCGTAAGCCTCCAGAATGCCTTTGATCGATGCCTTGGGCTGGGCGAGTGACAGTCCGCTGTTTGCGTCGTCGCCGTCGACCGCGACGTAATAATTACTGATTGGCTCGCTGATCGTAAACGGTGCGCCGGAGTCGTCGTTCAGCGCCGGTTGATCGTTGCGTGTCACACGAATACGGTAGTCTGTATCGGGGACGACGCTTCCCGGAATGATCCAGTTGAACGTGCCTGTGTTGGGTACATCGTCTCCGATCAACAGCGAGAACCCGGCGTCACCGTCTTTCAGCAAAGTGATGTCCACGTCGGTTGCCGGACCCAGAATGTCGCTACGCCAAGTGACATCGAACGCCTGGTTTTGGAACCAGACTTCGCCGCCATCGGGAACGACGACCAAAACGTATTGCGCCGGACTCTTGGATGCCAGGGCACTGTTACCGTAAGCACCCTGGTTGATGAATCCTCCGTTGGGCGTTGGTTCAGCCGCAAAGGGAAACGACGCATCGCCCCGATCGATCGACGGGGATTGTTGAGCGTCCGTCAGTTCGATCGACGGCAACATCGTTGCTCGCCCCGAAGCAACGTCGAACACCGGCGCAAGCGAACCGGTGAAGCGCCCAGCGGTGCTCCGCAGATGAAAATCATCGTCGCGGCCGTCTTTGACCAAATCGACAAACCCGAGCACACCGTCGCCGCCAAGCGGATCGACAAACAACGGGTCTTGTTCCAAGCTGCTGGGGTCTGTGAATGCCGCGTTGCGCCACGCGGTCAACGTCGTCCGCGGTGTTGCTTGCCAAATCGCCACGTTGCCGGTCCCGGCGGTTTGGAACAAATTGAAATCGGAATCGATCCCGTTTTGACTGTCCGTTGCAAACGAAAGGGCGGTTGAGTCGACGGAGACGAAAATGTTATTCCGCAAATAGCTGCTGTACGTGGTTTGCTCCATCCGCAATCCCGTGCTGCCCGCTTCGGAATAGATCGTGTTGCCGGTCACATCGGCGCCGACACCGTTTCTGATCAAGATTGCAAATTGGGCGCTGTCATAGATCAGATTGCGATCGATTTCGCCGCTGAATCCGCCTGCGGAGCTGTTTGTGCGGATACCGATCGGATTCGAATAGATCGTGTTTTGTCGCTGAATGTTGTTTCGATAGGTGTCGATGCCTACCAAATCGTTGGCATAAATTCGGTTTCCCGAAATGATTGATCCACCGTAGCTGTAGTTCCCGGCGCGAATACCGGTCACATTTCCGAAGACCACATTTTGGTCGATGACCGCATCTCGATCGACATCGATGCCGAAGAACGCGTTGTCGTGAACGGCGTTTCCGTGCACCGTCGTGCCGAACGATACGTCCAGACCGTCACCGTTGGAGTATGCGATTTGGTTGTTGTCGATCAACGTCTGTCCGCTGCTGAACACGTTGTTAACAATGATTCCTCGGCCGTTTCCTAAGATCGTGTTGTCGGAGATTAATAAGTCGACTTGATTGTCGGCGTTGATACC
>JAGQPO010000894.1 GCA_020426665.1 Planctomycetales bacterium | reverse complement strand
ACCCCGGTAGAATGCATTCTGGGTCTGTTCGGGTTGGTCAACGCAGGCGTTGTGTTAAGCAGCGTTGGAACGGGAACCTGGTTGGTGCTTGCCGGATTGTTGTTGGGAAAACCGATCGGAATTACAACGATGACGTTATTGGCCGAAAAAGGGTTTCGTCTTCAAAAGCCCGCCGGGATGGATTACCGACATGTCGTGACGCTGGGGATGGTCGCCGGAATCGGATTCACCGTTGCACTGTTTGTTTCGGTTGCCGCGTTCAAGATTCCCGGGACGACACAGGATTCGGTCAAGATGGGTGCGTTGCTCAGTTTCGGCGCGGCTCCGTTGGCGGTCGTGATCGCCAAAATCTTGTCCGTCCGCCCTGGTGAATTGGTCGGCGACGAAGTTGAAGCGGAATCCGGTTCGGACATCGGCGCGGACGTCAGCGCAGCGGAGTAGGGCGGACTCTTAACGCAATTCGATTGAAGAAGGATAAACACAGATGGAATCGGAGCAGATTGATCCGTGCAGCTTGCCACCCGAGGCGATCGGTGAATGCGAGCTCGAAAGGCCGCAACCGGCCGACGAGCCGATCACGACGATGGATGTGGTCGACAGTTCGGATCTGTTTGATGAAATGCGTTCCACCATCGCCCGGTTGGAAAAAGATCGGACGGCACGCGGCGATCTGAAAATTCTGTCCAGAACGTTGTTGGAACTGCGTTATGCGTTCAAAGTGTTTCGCCCCTACCGGCGTCGACGAAAGGTCACGATTTTTGGTTCCGCCCGAACCAAGCCTGATCACGCGGATTATCAAACCGCGGTCGAACTGGGGCGCGCGATGGCCGGGCATGGATGGATGGTGATCACCGGGGCCGGCGGCGGAATCATGGAAGCCGGTCATGTCGGTGCCGGCAAAGATGCATCGATGGGTTTGAACATCATGCTGCCGTTTGAACAGGGCGCCAATCAAGTCATTCAAGGTGATCCAAAACTTGTCACGATGAAGTACTTCTTCACGCGAAAGTTGATGTTTGTCAAAGAGTGTAGCGCGGTCGCTTGTTGCGGTGGTGGATTTGGGACGCTTGACGAAGCTCTGGAAACATTGACGCTGATGCAGACCGGCAAGCAGACGATGCTGCCACTGGTCTTGCTGGACAATCCCCAGGGCAGCTACTGGAGTGATCTCGGTAAATTCATCGACAAACAATTGCTCGGGGGAGGCATGATCAGCCCCGACGATGTTGCGCTCTATCGCATCACCAACAGCGTCGACGTTGCCATCCAGGAAATCCTGGGTTTCTATCGACGTTATCACAGCATGCGTTACGTCCGTGATCGATTGGTGTTCCGTCTTAAGGAGCGGTTAACCGACGAGAAGATGGAAAAGATCCAGACGGAATACGCGGGCATCCTGGTCGACGGGAAATATCAACAGTGCAAGGCGCTGGCCGAAGAGGCTGGCGAACCGGACCTGGCCGGATTGCCACGTCTGGTTTTCCACTTCAACCGTCGCAGTCTGGGCAAGCTCCGCAAATTGATCAACGAGATCAACGCCGACTGACAGAAATTCGAGACTTCGGCCACAAAAAGTCTGCTGGAATGGTCGGAACTGGCGGCACAGTTTGGTCTAATTAGAATCAGTGGCTAAGTTTTCTGCTTGGAGCTTCGTGCAGATCAAATATTCGGGTTGGGTACGTAGCGGAAGTCGTCAAGACTTTCGGAAATTGCTGGACGAATCGAAACTCTTGACGAGTTCCGCCACCCTAAAACTAAACATTGCCGAAGCACTAGTGATCCGCGTTTGAATCGCCTCGAATCCCTCTCCCATCAAATCCCTTCATAGACCGATCCAATGACGAAACTCTCACGGCGACAGTTTGTCGCCTCTTCCGTTGCTGCTGCGGCCGTCACGACTTGTTTGCCGGGACGCAGTTTGCAGGCCGCCAACGCGAATGGCGAAATCAATTTAGGATTCATCAGCTGTGGCGGACGCGCCGGCGGGCTGATGGGCAGTTTTGACAAGATCAAAGGAGTCAACATCGCCGGCCTGTGTGACGTCGATGAAAAACGCCTGGGACTTGCAAAGGAGCGATTTCCAAAAGCACAAGGTTGGACCGATTTGCGCGAGCTGATTGACGCACCGGGAATCGACGCCGTCGTTGTCGCAACGTGCAACCATTGGCACTGTCTGGCTGCGATTTGGGCGATGCAGGCCGGGAAAGATGTTTACCTCGAAAAACCGCTCTCGCACAGCCAATGGGAAGGACGGCAAACCGTTGCGGCCGCCCGTAAATACAACAAGGTTTGTCAGATCGGCACGCAACAACGATCCGATCCGATGCAAGCGGAAATCAAAGATTTTCTGCACAAGGAAAAGGCGCTTGGCGAAATCTTTGCCGCCCGCGTGAATCGTTACGGCGTCCGTCCCTCGATCGGCAAACGCGATA
>JAGQPO010000893.1 GCA_020426665.1 Planctomycetales bacterium | reverse complement strand
GAAAGTACAACCTATCCGACCACGACCCGTGACGTGATGGTGCCGATTTTGGAACGCGGCGGTTTGAAGGCGGGTGAAGATTTCTTTGTGGCATACAGCCCGGAACGCGAAGACCCCGGTAACCCGGATTTCTCTGCGGCGGGCATTCCCAAAGTTGTCGGAGCGATCAACGAAGACAGCCAAGCTTGTGCCGCGGCGCTTTATGGTGCCGCAGTCGCCGGAGTTGTTCCGGTCAGTAATTGCGAAGTCGCCGAGGCGGCGAAGGTTCTTGAGAACATCTATCGTGCGGTCAACATTGCGCTGGTCAACGAATTAAAAGTCTTGTTCGATGAGATGGGCATCGATGTGTGGGAAGTCGTCAACGCAGCGAAAACAAAGCCGTTCGGGTTCCAGGCTTTCTATCCCGGACCCGGATTGGGCGGTCACTGCATTCCGATCGATCCGTTTTATCTCTCCTGGTTAGCCCGTAAACAGGGCAGCAATGCCCGCTTCATCGAACTTGCCGGCGAAGTCAATCGGGCGATGCCGAACTATGTGATCTCGCGAACATCCGAGTTTCTGAACGAGTTTCGAAAACCGGTCAACGGCAGCAAGGTTTGTCTGTTGGGCGTCGCATACAAGAAGGACGTCGACGATCCGCGTGAAAGCCCGTCGTTCGAGTTGATGGAGTTATTGCTCGGTCACGGAGCCGAGCTGACGTACAGCGACCCGCACGTTCCCCATCTGCCTTCGATGAGGCACTACGATCTGCCGGAAATGCACAGCCAATCGTTGACGCCGGAGTTTTTAGCTTCGCAAGACGCCGTGTTGATCGCGACCGACCATACCGCGTTCGACTATGACGAAATTGTTCGGCACAGCAAGCTGGTCGTCGACACCCGCAACGCAACGGCAAAAGTCACCGAGCACCGCGAAAAAATTCGCAAGTGCTAGTGCCTCGTCGGCGTTTGATTTTGGGGTAGCGTTGCCCGCGGGGCCGTTTGTCCGCCAACGGCTACTCGGCCAATTGGTAACGTTGGAATCCGGTTTTTTCGTCGACCGAATTGTAGAAGCCCTCTTGGATTTCTCCGGCGCTGCCGTCGGACATGAACCGGGCCATCATTCGTTCGGTTGGCTGCGAGAAAATGGCTCGCAAGTCGGAAGTAGCCGGCAGCAGACTGGTACGTTTAACGATGTAATAAACACGTTTCGGACCGTTCTCTGCGACAATGTATTTACCGTTTTCCGCGTTGAAGACGGCTTTCATAAAATCGTTGTCGACCGAATCAAGTTTCTCGACGTTTCCGATCGTGACGCTTCCAAAGCCGACCATGTTCAGCCAGCTGAAGGGGCCAAGGTCTTTGAAGTAATTGTCTTTTCGGTCATCCGGGATCAGATCGTCGATCGAGCCGGAGCTGTTCGCTTTTTCCGCCATTGCTTCGGCGGCCTGCTTTGCCAATTCGCGAGCTTTTGCAGTTCGAATCGCCAGAATGACTTCGTCGCGAACTTCGTCCAGCTCGGGGGTGTACGCCAATTTTTCTTGGATCTTCCACGACAGGTAGGTCTGTTGCGTTTCCAGGTCGACCGAAACCGCCGGGGCAAATGGTTCCTGTTTGACGACTTGGCCCTCGACACCAAACATCATCGCGGTGAACGGGACGCCGCGTTGTGAAAGTGCGGTGCCCTCTTCGAATGACGAAACGATCGGTTCGCCGGCCGCGGTCAGCGAAACGGGATCGTGTGGTCCGATCTTGCGATACGAAAGTCCCAGCTCGGTCGCCAGCGACTTCAGGTCCGGTCGTTCGGGTTCGGCTTTGGAAGTGTCGGCATCGTACAACGCCCGAGCCCGTGAGTACTGCTTCATGATCGTGCGAGCTTTGGAGACCGCTTGATCAAGAGCCGTTCGGGCGTCCTCTTCGACCATCGTTTGGGCAATCTGATCACGTACTTCTTCAAACGGGCGAAACCGTGGTTCGGGCGTTTTGGTGGCAGCGGCTTCGTCGGTCGCTGTCGTCTCGGCGGGTTGTTGTTCGGCCTCAGCAGCTGGAGTCTCAGCAGCCGGAGTTTCGCCCGCTGGAGTTTCGGCAGCTTCGGTGGCGACGTCACTTTGCAACGCGACAAGCCGCACTCCGTCGTTTTCAGGGGCTGATTGCGACTGGTCCTGTTTGGCCGGGGTCGGTGCATTCAGATCGCCGGCGGCTTCCAGTTCTTCGGAGAAATTTTCGATTGAAGTTGCTGGGGCTGGTGCTGCCGGTTCCTCAGTGGATTCGCCGGCCGGTTCGTCCGTCTTGGCAGGCTCCGTTTTCATTTCCTCCGCTGCGGCGGGAGCGGCTTCGGGGGCCGCAGAGGTTTCATCGCTGGCAGCTGCAGGCGCCTCCGTCGACTCTGTCTCCGTCGATTCCGGCTCGATTTTCATATCGGGGGGCAATTGAAACGCACCGCCGAGTTTTCGCTTTTCATATTCGGCCCGAATTTCGTCTTCGGACAGCTTTGCCACTTCGGCATCGCGAAAGCTTTGCAGATCGGCCAACAGGTATTCGAAGGTCGCGGTGTCGCGTCGTCGAAATCCGGGCTCTGGGGACTGTTCGCTTGGGTAACGATTTTTTCCGGCTTCGTAGACGGCAACGATTTCTGTCTCCGACGGGTTGGCGTCGGTTTGTTCGATAAAGTCGTTGACCATCACGCCGTAGGCGTTGATCGTTGCTTTTTGGTTCAACTTTAGAAAATTCTTCCAATGGTCCAGCGGCGATTGCAGCGGGAATCGCCCGCGGGCGACGGAGACACTGGAACCGCGGGCGTAAAGTGTCGAGAGCAATTGTTTACGAAGCATGTCAAACAATTGGTATTGGCCCATCCGGTTGTTTGATTCACGGCGCAGCATCGTGATGATTTCTCGATCGCTCATTGTGCCGTCGGTGAACTCCTCCAGCCATGCAGACAGCGAGGTATCGTCCAGAGCGAAACCTTCGTCTTGGGCTTCGGCGGCGAATTGCATGGTCCGGATCGACATTTCGTCGCTCGGCATTTCGTTGATCCCCACCGATTGGATCTGATTGGTGGTGGGGTCAACGGTGAAAATCTTGGGCGTTCCGCCGCGTTTGAGAGTTTCCGCGGCGAGTTTTCGCAAAAACTGAACCGTCTGGTAATGATTCTGCGTGAATGTATTGACGCGGCTGGCGGACAGCGAAACCCCGTTAAATTCGGCGAGGACTGGGTCGCTTCCGGCGGAGCCGGCACTCTGCATGTACTGCGACACAGTTGGCAGCACCACAAAGGCGATCATGGCCAGCAGAATCAGGAAGGTCATCGTGACCTTTTGATTGCGACGAAACAGCTCCAGAGGACTCATAGCGAGGACTTTCGGGGGTGGGGAAAACGGATTCGGTTGAAAATTTTGGAAGCGGAAAGGGTATCGCCGCGAGTTTTCAAGGGTCAAGGCGGAATCAAGACGATTCGTTATTGTCTTTCGCGTTGCTTAAGGCGGTCTTGTCGGTTATCCAAACTAAAGTTATCGATCCAAACAAGATTCAGTGGCGGCTTATTGAGCTTAGCGGATTGACGGGGTCCTGCCTTCCTCGCTACCACTAAACCGTCCGCCCAAGATCTCCCGAATCCGAGAAGAACAGCTTTTTTTGATGGCAAAGACCAACGGCAAGAGCTTGGTGATCGTCGAATCACCCGCAAAAGCA
>JAGQPO010000892.1 GCA_020426665.1 Planctomycetales bacterium | reverse complement strand
TCCCCTTTTTGACGGTGCTAACTTTCTGTGCGGCCGCGCCAGGCGATTTGTCGACCCGACCAATGGTTGGCCAGCGCGATCCACTGCAGAAGCACAAAGAGAATGGTTGCCGGGACATGACTGGCCGCGCCGAACCAGGATTGGCCAAACCGATATGCCGCCACCATTCGGGGAAGGTGCGCGACCAGCAACGCAACCATCGAGATCACAATCGAAATTGGTTGTATCGCGGTGATCGCAACGGTCAACGCGACAACCGGCAGAAGGCTACAGCCGAGCAGCAAGATCGTGAACAAGACGATCATCCGCGGGTTGGCAATTCCTTCGGTTGCGTTCTTCAACACCCCGCGAATCACTTCGCCGGCGCCTCGATACATCCGGCAATCCGCAAGCGTCGTCCCGTCGATGACGTCTGTCATGATGCCGGCCGCCCGATACGCTCTCGGTAATTTCAATCCGTCGTGTCGGGACTGTTTGATCGCCTGGTGAGTTCCCGCTTTGAAATAGGCATCGCGCGACGAAAGAAACAACTGACCACAGCCGGCTGCCAGACTCGGATCCGAATGTGTTCTCATTCTCGAAAAGGGCAAATAACCCAGCAAAATAAAGTGCATCATTGGAATCAACCACCTTTCAAGCCACGTGCCGGTGGTTTGATGTGGAAAGGCACTCAAAAGGCCAACTTTGGATTCGTTTTGGTATCGGACCAACTGGGATAGGGCGTCGGGCATCAATCGCACGTCGGCATCGATAAACACAAATCGATCGAACGTCGCCAGGTCGGCAAGCTGTTTGCAGGCGTGTTGTTTTCCGTTCCAACCTGGCGGAAGTGGTTTGCCGCGTGCCAAACGGACACGGTCATCGCGATCTGAGAGTCCCTGAACGATCGATGCGGTGCCGTCGGATGAATCATCATCCAGCACGATCACTTCCACGTTGACGCCTACATTGGCCAATGCGGTTTCAATGCAATCACCGATGCCCTCCGCTTCATCCCTTGCCGGGACAAGGACCGAGACCGAAGGAGTCGACCCATCGCGAATCCCCTCGATGTCATTTGTCGGCATTGGTGACGTCGAACAACAAAACAGAGGCAGGTTTGCCAGGAACATCCCGGCCGGCAGCACAGCCAACACCAACGCCGCAATCGCGATCGCCAGAATCATCGAAACTGATCTCCGTGACCGGCTTGAAAAGTTCTTCCGGTTACCAACGCCTTGAGTCGTCGACAAGAATCGTAAACGAATCCTCCGCCACGAGTTCCCCTGAGCAAGTTTTCGAACGGTTCACTCGATCGCGAGATTGTCGCTTCGGCCAACTCGAGTTGTGTCTTGCGCAATCCTTGCGCAAGGTGCCGTGCCCAATCCGGTTTTGACCACTCGGGATGGTCTCCCGTTCGCATCGGCGTCCCAAGTGATACAAGACAGACGGGCAACCGTTCATCCCAGAACACATACTCCAGCGCCAGCGGCAGCACAACGGCATGGTCACATCGCTTGCAAAGGTGTGAAAGCCCCGGCATCAATTCCGCACGATGGTCACGCGCGTCGGCGAAACGACCTTCCGGTGTGATCCAAATCGCCGAGTCAGGTTCGTTTAGAATCGAAACACTTTTCTTTAAAAACGACGCCGCGCCGGAGGTGCTGGAAAGTTCGACGCCGTAAAATCCAAGTTTTTCAAAGACGCTGTATTGCCGTAACGCGTCCGCATCGATCGGCGCGAAAAAGTGACGTGTCGGAAAAAGTGATCGATGCAAAAAATGGGCGATCAACGGATCCCACCAGGAAGGATGATTGGCATAGATGATCAGTGGAGTATCGCTGCTGAATTGAATTTCGGGCCGACCGGAACGCAGCAGCGCGACGGCATGAAAGTGTCGACGCAGATAAGGTCTCAAGAACCCATGAAATCCGTTCAAGAACCAAGCCGCCGATTTTTTGACGCGATCGTCGTCGGATGAATTATTTTCGTTTGCCACGTCTCTCGTATCGCCGCTGTTCTCGTTACGTCACGATTCTCGTTACTTTGAGCTCGACTTGAGAGGCGTCAACTTTCCGCCTCGGACATCTTGGTCCAGCGAGTCCGCCGCGATCCAGCCGCTCATCATCACCATCGGCATCCCTGGACCGGGATGTGCCGCACCGCCGGCCAGGTACAGACCACTGATGTCATTGCGTCGGTTTCCTGGTTTGAATGCACCGACATACTTTCCGTGACTGGCAAGTCCGTAAATTGCGCCGTTCAAAACGCGATATCGATTGTGGATTCCTTCGGGCGTTAACGAAGCCTCGTAAACGATTGCATCGCGGATTCCTTTTGTCCCTGCGCATGATTCCATTTTGTCCAGAATCACCTCGCGATACCCCGGCAACATCTTTTTCCAGTCGTGGTGCTTGCGCAGGTAGGGAGTATGAACCAGGATATACAGAGCTTCACAGCCCTCCGGCGCCACTCCGGGTTCGCTAATTGCCGGTGCGCAAACATAGGCCGTCGGATCCGGCGCCGGTTCGCCACGATCGTAGATGTATTCAAATTCTTTTTCCGGGTCTTTCGAAAACACAAAGTTGTGATGCAGCAATTGTTCGTAACGACGATTCAGTCCCAGGTACAAAACGACTCCGCTGCAGGCCGGCGAGTAGTGATTTGATTTTTCAAACTTTGCCGACTGCGGAGTGCCTTGCAACAGTTCGCGATAAGTCCGAACCGCATCGCAATTGCTGACAACCGCATCGCAGGGCAACGTTTCTCCGGTGGCGGTGATCACACCGGTCACCCGTTTTCCACTTGTTTGAATTCGCATCACGTCCACGCCCGTTCGGACCTCGACGCCCAATTCAACCGCCAACTTGCAAAGTGCCTCGGGCACGGCACGGGTCCCTCCGACCGGATACCAGATGCCCTCTTCGGTTTGCATATGCGCGATGCTGCATAAAACTGCCGGTGAAGCATAAGGCGACGAACCGACGTACTGGGTGAAATGGTCCATCATTTGTGCAACGCGGGCATCGGGGACGTGCGAGCGGACGACCGACGCGACGCTCTTTCCCATCCGCAACGACATCACGTCCTTCAGCACTTTGATCGAGAACGCACCTCCCACGTCCATCGTGTCAGCCAGGCCACCGATAGAACGCCAAAAGAAGAAACGATCCGAAACGCCGTGCAAGTGTTCGCTCAATTGAATGAACCGACCGTATCCATTTGCGTTTTCCTCACCACCGGTAAACTGTCGCAAATGGTCTTTCATTTCCTCGGTACTGGAAACCAGGTCCAGAACCGAATTTTGGCCGACTTTTCCTCCCGCGCCGTCACTTTCAAAGAAGCAGCGCCACTGGGGATCCAGAGGCAAGATTTCAAGGTAATCTTCCATCTTCCGATCGGCTTCGGCAAAGACTCGTTTCAGCACACTCGGGACGGTCAAAATTGTCGGCCCCATGTCGAAACGATAGCCCTGGGCACAATGCTGAGCCGCCTTGCCACCGACCCAGTCGTTTTTGTCCAGCAACGTCACGCGGTGACCCCGCGCCGCCAACACACAGGCGCTCGACAGACCGGCCAGCCCGCTGCCCACAACGATCACGTTCAAACTGTTCGAATCGGCTGCAATCATTTCATTCTCGAATAATGGTTCACGGCCAAATTCCGCCGTGATTTGAACATCGGTTCTGACCGCAAACTATATGCACGTAGGAAGTCTACTCGCCATCGGGCGATACCTTTTTGACGCCCCCAACGGGCCGACGCAACGCAACCATGCGACGCAACCCGGCAATCTTTTTTGAAAGCGTGCTCCCGTGCAACACCTTCAACGCTCCATGCAGCGTCGCTTCATCGGAGTCCGACCGTGGGCGAAGATGCACGACAACCGAACCTCGTCGAGTGCTGACCACTTTTACGGCTGTCATCGCCAACAAACCTTCGGGGCCGCGTGTGACCCCGAACCCACTTTGACCGCGACCGCCGAATGGCAGACGTGGATCTGCGGTGGGAGCAATCAAATCATTAACAGTGACCGTACCAACGTCCAAGCGAGCGGCGACGTGTCCGGCCACTTGGGCCGGTCCGAACACGCTGGCCGCAAGTCGATATGGGCAATCGTTGACCAACCGGACCGCATGGTCGATGTCGGTAACGGTAATGATTGACAACACCGGCGCAAAGACGTCGGCTGATGCGATCGAATGTTCCGACGTCACGCGATCAAGCAACGTCGGATACATGATCCCCTGGTCCCGCAACTGATCGAGCGAGAACCGCCCCAGGACGTCGATCGCACCACATTCCAACGCGCTCGAAATATGGACGGACACAGAATGCCGCGCGGCAGGATGGACGACGACGGGCACTTCGTCCGCCAAACGTTGTTTCAATGCTGCGATCACCGGTCCGTGCTGTGACTGGGAAACCAGCAACCGGCGGGGCCCGATGCATGTCGCGCTGCCGTTGAATTCCAATCCGAATTGCACTGCCCGCGTCAATCTTTCCAAATCCGCGCCGGGCAAAACGATCACCGCGTCGCATCCACTGAGTTCCATGATCGACGCAGACAATCGGGGCGCGGCCGAACTTAAAACCTTTCGCCCCGTTTCGGCGGCGCCGGTCAATACAACCATGTCGACGCCGAGGTCGATCGCATCGGTTGCCGCCGAAGTGCTGGAATCCAACAGTTCCAAATGTGTTCCTGGGACACCGGCATCGTAAAAGCAATCGCACAGAATCGAGGAGGCTTCTTCGGTACCGACCGCCGGCTTGAGTTG
>JAGQPO010000891.1 GCA_020426665.1 Planctomycetales bacterium | reverse complement strand
GCCTGGGGTCAGGGAACTAGGAAAGCGTTGTAACCGCAACCCCAGGTACAAGACGCAGCACAACCCCAGCCCTCCCCAACCCCGTCGGCGGCGAAGCCGCCGACGGGGTTGGGGAGGGGGTTTTTAGCCTGATGAACTGGAGTTGCGCCCGGATTCGCTGGCGCTCATTCGGACTCACCCCAGCCTATCGATGTATTTCGCCGTTGGCGAACAAGATATTGTTCGGGCGTATCGATGCGTCTGCACTCGGATTTGCCCACCGGCATTCATGACCAAAGCCTGGGAAACGGCACCACGCGATTCAAGCAAAGGTCCGCAGATGTCGTGCCATCAATCAAAATGGAAAGATTTTCGGATTAGGGAAAGCTCTAGGGCGCGTTTTCGACATGCCTGGTGGTGCAAATTCGCCTCCCTTGCCTAACCGCGCTGGACCCCGCAGGTGATCTAGCCGATTCACATGCAAGACGGTGATGGATTCCGTAAACTTTTCTCTTACTGACCGATGGTCTTTCGATGCGCAAGGATGTGAAACGTTCGTTGGTGTTCTGGCCGCTTTCGTCGTCGATTTTAGTGATCGCCGTTTGTTGGCTTGCCGCCCAAGAGGATCGGGCATCCAACTACCTGGTCGCCCAGTCACTCGATTGGTTGAAGTCGTCTCGATTTCCCGCATCCGACACTGGCGATCAGGTTTTAAATCGATCGGGCCAAGCCATTTCTGCTGCCGTCGTTGTCAACCAGACTGACGGTCTGGCAACAACGGATATCGACAAACCGCGGGCTTCGTCGTCATCAGCCGACATCTCCGCACCAGGACCTTGGTTTGAGTTGTCGGAGATGCAGACGTGGGATGACGCGTCGTTCGAAGTTCAACAACCTACGGTTGCCGGCATCCCCGCACCCAGCTTGGACAGCCACAGCGACCTGTTCGGATTCGGCCCCAAGTTGAACGAAGATCAAGTGCCGGTTTTGGAGCTTGTAACGCCAGATGAACAAGCCGTCGCCGTCAGTCTTGATGGTCCGCGACGATCCGCCGGCGACGGAATAGTGATTAAAATCGATTCCGAACTATTCTTTGCCGACGACCGTCCGCTGGCGCAAGAGTCAGGCAGAGATTACCTGGACGCGGGCTCACCGCGAATGGCCGAACGTCCGACCGGCGACGTCGCCTTGCCGCCGGTCTACGAAGCACCGGCGGCCAGTGTCGCTGATTTGTCGCCACGCAATGAGAGCACCGAATCGGTTCCCTCCGCCGATGAAATGAAACTGATTGACCCGGTCCTAGACTTATCGGATCGACTGTCCGGGGCTCGCCAATACGACGATGAATCGGACTTGGACGAGCAGCCCGAAGTCCCGTCGGCAAGCCGTCGGGAGTCGACGTTGTCGGAACTTTCCAACGACGCACGTCATCTCGCACAAGCGCGGTCGGCGACGTGGCCAGTTGCGAACCGTTTGATTGAACAACTCGATATTCTGGATGTAATCGCGCATCGAATCACGAATGAAGTCGAACGCGTTTCGGCCGACGACTCGTCGCTAACACCGTCGCTGAACGAATCCGGTTCGGTCTCAGCAACAGAGATTCTCCAGTGGTCTGCCGAGGTTCGCAAGATTCTGGGCCAACTGCCCCAATCCAATCGACTCGGCGACGCAACTGTCAGGCTGCTGCTGGACCAACTCAATCGCTCGCAACAATTTGCATCGGAGCATGCGGAGAATATTCCCTCGCGCAGCCTACGAGTCGCTTGGCTTCAAGCCGCCTACTCGGTCGAACGTCGACTGTCCGTTTGGGAGCCGGTTTACCAAATCAACTCGGGCAACTTTCCGGTTTCCCAGCATGTCGGTGATGACGTGTTGCCCGCCGCCGACGCGATTGATCGGTTGCAGGTTCGAATCAGCGAAACGGGCGACGCAGACGGTTGGAATAAATTCCTTGTTTTGGACCGATTGCGTGACGCGTTTGAATCAGGTGACGACCAAAGCCGTCGAGAAATTGCACAAAAGTTTTTGTCGCGACTCAACTGGCCGAACCTTGAACCAGCCCACAAAGCCTTTCTGGCCGAAGACTCGCTGCGGGATGTTGCCGATGCGATTCGCCCCTGGGCGAGTGGCGCGATCGACTATTCCGCGCTGCTGCATCAAATCGAAAAAGCCGAATCCAACGCCATCGATCTCGTGACCGCCGAAGTCGCCCAGTCGATGCAGGCTCTCGGCCATGCCACTCACCCTCAAGCACAACAACTGGCTGCCAATATCAACACGCACTACCGAAACGCTAACGTTCGCTTTTCGATCAGCGATCAATTGCTGGCAAGTTTGCTTCCCGAGATTCCAACGAAAGAGGTGCCGGTTCGCACGACCTTGCTTGGAAGTCGCGTGACGGGCGTGAGTCGAGTTTCCAGCGACTTGCAGATCCGATTGAAACCGTCACCATCAACATGGGAGCTGGAACTCGAAACGATCGGCAACGTTTCCACTCGCAGCGTCGGTCGCAGAGGTCCCGCCGCCGTCAGCACATCCAGCATCAATCCGTTTTCGGCGTCAACACCGATTTCGATCAAGCCGAGCGATATCCAGCTGGGTAACGCTGACGTGAATGTCGGCGGGCGGTCTCGCCTGCGAGGCATCAACACCAGCTACGACTCATGGCCGCTGGTCGGCACACTTGTCCAAAACTTTGCGGAAAGCGAATACTTTGAAAAAGCATCACTTGCCAATCGAATCGGACGCAATCGTATACGAAACCAAATCGGCGACGAAATTGATCGTACCGTCAATGAAAAAGTCGAGGTGGCTTCGGATAAATTCAGCAAAACGATACTTGGACCGCTGACGGATCTGCGACTTGACCCGCAAGTGATTGACATGAGTTCAACGTCGTCCAGGTTGATCGCACGCTACCGAATGGCGGGCGATTGGCAACTGGCCGCCATGACGCCGCGTCCACGGGCGTTGGCCGACAATCTGTTCAGCGTTCAAATTCATCAGTCGGCTATCAACAATGCATTGGAGCAACTCGTTCCACAAGACGATGCAATGCCGATCGCCGATGTCCTTCGCCAGTGCTACGACGTGCTCGGCGCCACCGAGGCCGCTCTTCCGGAAGATCTTCCCGAAGACACACTGATCCACTTTGCGAAACACCGCCCGATCACGATCGAAATTGCTGACGGAAAGGTCTGGATCACAATGCGAATCATCCGATTGCAACGTGACAAGAGTCTGCTGTTGAGAAACTTTATCGTCCGGGCCTCGTACGTCCCCGAAGTCTCCGGGTTGAACGCTTCGCTGGTCCGCGAAGGACACCTGAGTATCAGTGGTCCTGGTATGTCGATGCGTCAACGGTTGCCTGTACGAGCGATTTTCAATAAGGTCCTTTCACCGAATCGCCCCCTGCCGTTGACATCGCCCGAATTGCTGGCCGAGCGGATGCCTGAGCAAACCGGAATCACTCAATTCGAATTGCGTGACGGTTGGATCGGCATCTCATTGGGAAAGATCACCGACAACCAACGGATCGCAAAACGTCCCGACGGAGTCAAGTAAGGAGTTCATCACGCGAATGCGTCAGTTTTGAAGTTGCACGATTGCGAATCCCGCCTTGGTAATCGACCGGGCGTCAGCGTTGGTGTCCAGCCTTTAGGCGATTCCCTGTCGCTGCGTAGCAGCGACAAAGGGCGGCTAAAGCCTGTACACCAACCTCATGCTGCGTCTCTGACGCGAAGAAGGACTCGCAAAATCACATCTTCAAAACGTGTCAGCGAGGGGCCAGTGTCAATCGCTTCAGCCTCGCGTACACAGGCGGTTGTTACCAGAAAACGCAACTTCAGTAATGATTAACGTGGAACCTGGAACCTGGAACGAATAAATCCGTAGCCGGTGTCGCTGCCGGCCCTCGTCCTGCTACAACAGTGGGATGAATAAAGACGTTTCCGACGCGGCAAGTCCGATGAAAGTCGATCCAGATTTGGATCGTGACACGCTTGCGACTGAGTATTTCTCGCTCCTTCCTTACGAACCCTATCCGGTCCAAGAGGAGGCGATGTTGGCTTACTTTGCCGGCGACCCTGATCGGGGCGACCAAGGCGTATTGATTTGCGCGCCGACCGGAACCGGCAAGACGATGATCGCCGAAGCTGCGGTTTACGAGGCCTTGCGAACGGGACGGCGGATGTATTACACCACCCCCTTAATCGCTCTGACCGATCAGAAACTGGACGAACTTCGCGAGAGTGCCGTTCGCTGGGGATTCCCCGCCGACAGTGTCGGATTGGTAACCGGAAACCGTCGCGTCAACGGGGATGCTCCGGTGTTGGTCGTCGTCGCGGAAATTCTGCTCAATCGACTGCTGAACCCCGAAGCGTTTGATTTTTCGGACGTGACGTCGGTCGTGATGGATGAATTCCATTCGTTTAACGATCCCGAACGCGGAATCGTTTGGGAATTGACGCTGGCCCTCTTACCGGCCCACATCCGCACCATGTTGCTCAGTGCGACGGTGGGAAATTCGTTGCAGTTCACGTCTTGGCTTTCCCGCGCGCACAATCGTCGTTTGCAATTGGTCACCGGAAACGAACGCAAGGTGCCGTTGCAATACGAATGGATCGGCGATGAAATCTTGAATGACTTTGCGGAAACGATCGCAGCCGGCGATGACGAATTGCGTCGCACGCCATCACTGGTTTTCTGTTTTTCTCGGTCGCAATGCTGGACCGTTGCGGAAATGTTGAAAGGCAAAAGTCTGATCGATAAAGAGCGCCAATCGGAACTGGCGGATTATTTGAATGCGGCCGACATGTCCACCGGCGCAGGCCCCAAACTAAAGCAGATCTTGATGCGTGGCGTTGGCGTTCACCATGCCGGCGTGATGCCTCGCTATCGTCGAATGGTTGAGGAATTGTTCCAGCGGAAGTTGTTGGCAATGTGTGTTTGCACCGAGACACTTGCGGCCGGAATCAATTTGCCGGCCCGCAGCGTCGTCTTGCCAAGTCTGTTGAAAGGCCCCAAAGAGAAACGGCATCTGGTCGAGATTGCATCGGCGCAACAAATTTTTGGTCGTGCCGGTCGGCCGCAATACGACGACCGTGGTTTCGTTTTCGCGTTGGCCCATGAAGACGATGTCAAATTAAACAAGTGGCGGGAAAAATACGATTCGATCCCAGAGGACACGAAAGACCCCGGCCTGTTGAAGGCCAAGAAGCAGTTGAAGAAAAAGATGCCGAAGCGTCGGTCTGGCGAAACGTATTGGACCGAGCAACAATTTGTCCAGCTGCAAGAGGCGGACGCCTCGGATTTGTCCAGTCGCGGTCAACTTCCGTGGCGTTTGCTTGCGTACATGCTCGGGAAAGATCCTAGCGTCCAACCCCTTCGTGACCTGGTTGGAAAACGCTTGCTGGTCCCTAAGAAAATCGACGAGGCACAGCGTGAACTCAATCGCATGTTGATCACGATGTGGCAAGCCAACTACATCGCGTTGGAGCCCAAACCGGTTCCAATTTCTGGAACGTCGCTGGCCCACCTGCCCGGCGGTGCCAATAAGCCGGCCCAGAAGATTTCTGGAGGACAATCATCCGGAACAGCTGCACAATCCGACCAATTCCGATCCGACCAGCCTTCGTCGACCGGTGGGCTGTTCGGCGAATTGTTGGACCAAATTCGCGGTGACGAAACGACGGCCGAAAGTCCGTCGGAGGAACCGGGCAAGGGTGTTGAGATCGAAGAGTCACGCATCAAAAGCTTTGAACTGGACACCTATCGCCCGTTAATCGCCAAACCCACCGATCGGCTGGAGCGGCTTGTGCATCTGCGCAGTATCAACCCGTTGTTCGGTGTCTACATGGCCGATCTGTTGGCGACCGCCGACCCGGACGAACGGATCGCTGCGTTGGAAAGTGTCTTGGAAGTCCCCGGGACCGTCGCACGGTATACCCGGATGCCGCGAATCGAAGACATGCCACCAGGGACTTTGGCGACGACTCGATTGGATCCGCAATTGTTGACACTCGGATTGGCAACGCCGGAAGAACTGGGAGCACGCGGTAACGATGAAGACGAAGACATCGAGAACCGAGGTTTCGGACGTGTGATGTTCGACGAGCCTAGAGTTTGGCCGCTTACGATCGGCGAAAAGATCCATCGACTTTTTCAAAACGACTACCCTACCGTCCAAGGTGTTCGAGTGCGACCGGTTTGGATCGTGGGCGACCTTCTGAATTATGGTGGAGACTTTGATAAATACGTGACCACCAAGAAGCT
>JAGQPO010000890.1 GCA_020426665.1 Planctomycetales bacterium | reverse complement strand
ACTGTTCAACGGTTTCGGTCGTGTGGTACAGACATATCAGATCGACTGTAGTCCTTCTCACGCGACGCTGGATCGTTTGGATCTGTTCGGACGCGCCGGTGCGGTCAGTTTGCCGACGATCCGATATTTTCAGCTTTCAAGCGACATCAAAACCATTCAGTTAAGTGCGAATGGTCGCCGAGTGTTGGCGTCCGTCTGCAACAGGCCCGGCCAATTGGAACACGTGGTGCGTCTCGGGGCGAATGTCGAAATCGATGACGTACCGGATTTGTCGGACGATGAGACGTCCGATCGACAAAATGTTCCGCAATGGTTTCCGGTTCGTCCGCGAGACTATGATGAACTGATTTCGCGCAATCGATCGTTCTTGGTCGAATCCCATCGCCGCCCCATCGATCGCGACGCGGACATTTTGGCGGGACGATACCAGTGGTATCGTTTTGAGCCGATTGGCGGATGGATCGGAAACGATGCGATGATCCGTCAAACCCACACCGAAAGTGTTGACGAGAATTTACGTCGTGTTCGCGAGGCCGAACAAAGTGGGCGCGGGGCAATGTCAACCTATTGGAAATTGGCTCGCAATCGCGACTGGGATTTTGAGGGCTATGCTGACCAGAACGTCAAGATTGCTGCGGGGGCAAGTTTGGTCGTCGATTCTGATCGCCCGGTTGGCCGCGTGACGATCCGGGTTGACGGCGAGGTTTGGCAGACCTGTGAACTTTCATCACGTCGGGGCGAAATCGAATTTGAACGCCAACTACCAAGGCGGGGGCGAATCCGGATCGAATCGGAACGTCACGCATCGTTCTTTTTGCGTGGATGCATTGTGCCACAAGCGGATATGTTTCGACGAAGGTTGCTGCAATCGTTTTCCGCAGGGGCTCGGGCGATCGAAATTGATTACGACAAATTGACCGACGAAGACGAATTGGTATCGATCAAATACTTTCGGCCTTGGGCGTCGTCGATCGGGACAGACGGTGTCAGCCGTCTGTGCGTTTCTGTTCGGTCCGATGGTGAAGCGGTTGATGCACAATCGGTGTCAATTCGTCCGATGAAAGGATGGACGATTCGTCAGCGGATCTATGAAATCAACTCGCCCATGGCGGGCGATTCCGTCGTGCTTGATTCCGGGACCCCTTTGTGCCAGGGTGCAACGTGTTTTTTTCCACTGAAAAGTGATTTGCCGACTGGAAAGTATCGGCTGGTGATCGAGCCGTTAGAGAATGCCTCGCACGGGTTCGTTATGGTTTCCCAGTCGATCGCCGGAGAGTCACCACAGCGATACTTGCACTCAAAATAGCATCGGCAATGCGTCTTACGCGTCACAGGTCCGGGCGTGTCGCCGTCAGCGTCGCGCGAAGCGGGGCCGGGTAGCCTTCGACGGTATTTCGGCTGTCGCTGGGGTCCAGGAAATCGGCCAACGATTGGAACGTCATCCAATCCGTGGATCGTTGTTCGTCGGTCGTCGTGGGCGTGACATCGATGGTTTCGATTGCTTCGAATCCGGTGCGGCGAAGCCAACGTTCCAGCATTGTGATCGTTGGTAAGAACCAAACGTTTCGCATTTGCGCATAGCGGTCTTCCGGGACCAGGACCTGTGGCGAAGCACCTTGGATAACCAGAGTTTCCAGAACCAGTTTACCGCCGGGGACCAGCGCACCAGCTAGGCTGCGGAGATGATCAATCGGACTGGTCCGGTGGTACAAGACGCCGGCCGATAATGCGATGTCAAACGCGGCGAGTTTCTCGGGCAAATCAGTGTCGATCATGGGAACGACAAAGTGACGGCGCGGCTGAGGTGCATAGCGGTTGAAGACTTCGAACTGCATCAAGAACCGCAGAATTGGATCGAGCCCCAGGACGAAGGACGCGCCGGCGCCCAACATCCGCCAACCGTAGTACCCGTTTCCGCAGCCGACATCAATGACGGATTTGTTTTGCCAGTCGACGGCATCGGCGATTCGGTCCCATTTCCAATCGGAACGCCATTCCGTGTCGATGGAAAGGTCCAGGAATTCGAACGGCCCTTTTCGCCAAGGGTGAAACGCCATCAACGTATCGCGGAGGCCGATCGAATCAACCGCGGGGCCGATGACGCGGACCTTGCCGTCGCTGTACCACAAGCTTCGGTCCGATGGCGCAGGCAATTCGTCCAGTGCGGTAATCCAACGTTTCAGATCGCCATTTGTCGGTTGATACAAACGCTCGGCACAGACCTTAGCTACCGAATCGGCGAAAACATCGTGTCCGCGTTCACGCAGCCATCGATCGAGCGGTTGTCGATCGAACCAGTCGGGCGTTTTCGGTAGGGGAGCAGACATGGTTGCGCGAACGGCGGATGCGACGGTTGGACCGAGATGGTGGGAAAACGCTTTGACCGCGGAGCGATCAGCGACTCAACAGCGACTATTTGACGGCCAGGATGGACGCAAAGTTAAAACATTGGAACCAGGGGGCGACGGTGTTGAAGCCGATGTTCGTCAGACGGTCGCAATGGGTGCCGATTGATTCGGGGATCAACGTGTTCTCCAGCGAGGTTCGTTTTTGAGCGATTTCAAGTTCGCTGTAGCCGCAGGCCCGTTTGAAATCCAGATGCAGTTGCGTCAGCAGGTCTTGTTGCGACGCGTCGTCAAAGCACACCTTTTCGCTGATTACGATGCATCCGCCGGGATTCAGGGCGTTGAAGCACTTCGTGAGCAGGGCGTCGCGTTTATCCGCGGCGACGAATTGCAGCGTGAAATTCAAGACGATCATCGAAGCGTTGGACATGGGAATCTCGCAAATGTCGTCCAGGTGCAGTTGAACGCAGCAACCTGGACCGGCACTGGATTGTTTGTCCAGTATTTCTCGCAGCCGATCGATCATCGCCTTGGAATTGTCCACGGCGTGGATGATCGCAGAGGGAGGTGCCTGTTGTCGGATCAACAGTGTGCCGGCACCCAGAGAGCACCCCAGGTCATAGACATTCGTATCGGCGCGAACAAACCGCTGTGACAGCTGCTCGATGACGGACAGGATTGATGCGTAACCGGGGACCGAACGCGAGATCATGTCGGGAAAGACTCGGGCGACATCATCGTCGAATTTAAACTGACCGACGCGGTCACGGGGCAAGGAAAACAGATTGTCGCGCGACATCAGCCTTCGCCGCTAGAGCTCGGCGGTTTAAACGAAATCTCTTGCCACTTGATTCCTTTGTCCATGGGCTCGATCTGCATTTTCAAAAATCCATTCTGATACAACCGAACGGTTCCGGTCGATTGGCTGACGACAATTGCGATCGCCTTGGTCCGGCGGGTGATGGCGGCCGCGGCCCAGTGTCGCGAACCGAGACCCTTGGACATGTTCAAATCTTCGTGCAGCACTTCCAGCATTTGGCGGCTGCGTTCGATCGTTCCGTCGGCGGTGACCAGGAACGCGCCGTCAAGTTGCGACAATTCCTTGGCGTCTTCTTGAACGCGCCCGTCCAACAGGTTGCGTGCTTTTTTGTTGTATCCTCGAAATGGATCAACACCGCTATCGCTGGCGTGCTTGAGAACGTTCCGGGTGTCGCCGACGACGAACAGTGCGCCACAGGGTTTGCCCTCACGGCCTTCGACGCCGATTTGGACGGCCAGGTCCACGACGACCTTGAGAGTTTTCAGTGGGACGCTGCTTTCCAGAGACTGAAGATCGCGCGTGGTCAGCCGACGCATGCGTTCGTCAAGCATCAGGTGGCTGATCGAGTCCAAGCGGCCGGAGGTGAAACCGCCGTAGACGGCAACGATTTCGTCGTTCGGTTTGATGAATTCGTCGGCGGCGGCTTCCAGCAGGGCGTGCTGCAAACGTTCCAGCAGCGGAGCCTTTTCTTTGTTCAATGCGATCGGTTTCAATCCCGCTTCGGCCGCACCTTCAAGTTCTTCGACCGTGTCGACGGCGACGATCAGCGGTTTGTCGAATTCATATTTAACGACCAATTCCGCCAGTCGTTGCCAATCCGTCGCTCCTTCGAGCAGCAAGACAATGGCGTCTGCCGAAATCTCTTTGACCAACGTCATCGCCGATGCAAGCATCGCCGTGTTGTGTTTGGTCAATCGGAGAGTTGCCATCGTGCAAGGCCGGTCCGTAGGGGGATTTTCCGCGTCTTACCTTCACTTTAGCCCACTGTTAAAATCCCGCCCAGAGAGTGTTGCCGTTCATCCCGTTTTTTTTGATGGTTCCTGTTTTTGATGGTTCCAATGCGCCCCGTTCAGGTGATGAAATTGGACGTTATCGTCTTTCCGGTACGATCTTTCCTGGTCGGATTGGCGGTGATCACATTGCTTGCCGGCGGCTGTGGGAAAACACATCCTGTGCCGGAAAATGCAGAAGTCGAGGTCGGTTTTTTGGACCAGGTTGCCGCCGGACGGTCTGGTCACGGCAGCCGGATCGAATTGGTCCGGGATGTAGCCGACGACGCGATGTTGCAGACGCTTACCGTAGACGATACTTGGATCAAAACGCTGATCCTGGATGCCGGGGTGATCAGTGATCGTGGAGTCCAATCCATCGCGTTGTTGCCGAAACTGGGCCACCTGCGCCTGAGAGAGTCACCGATCAGCGATGTTGGGCTGGCCGAAATCGCCGGGTGCGATGCGTTGCAGATCTTGAACTTGCCCCAATCCGATGCGACTTCGGCGGGGGTTGCGCATTTGGCGGAGTTACCGGATTTGAAAAACCTCAGGATTGGCGGTCCGCGTCTTGATGCCGAAACCGCTTCGGCAGTCGCGTCGATCAAAAGCCTTAGGAATGTTCACCTGATAAATGTCCCGATCACCGATGAGGGATTGCGGCAGATCGCATCGCTGCCCAAACTCCAGTCGATTTATCTGGATGGAAGCGTCGTGACCGATGAAGGTTGGGATTGGTTGTTCCAGGCACATCCGAAACTGCACGTGCATGTCAACCAAAAACACCTGGACCGCGACCACGCCAATCACGGCGACGATGGTGAGCAAAGTGAGCACAGTGAACACTCAACGATGGACGGAAACGACTGATGAATGACAGGATTCGAAAACTGGTCGACCAGCTCTGTGAATTACAAGTGGATGCGTTCTTCGTCACGGATGAGGTTAACGTCCGTTATTTGACTGGTTTTACCGGAGACAGTTCGTCGCTGGTCGTCTCGGCCGATGCTCAGACCATGCTGAGTGATGGTCGATACAAAGAGCAGCTTGATGAAGAATGTCCCGGGTTGGCGGTAGAGATCAAATCGCCGTCGGAGAAACCGATTGATTTTTGCCGCAAAGTTCTGGGCGGATGTGGAGTCCAGCGGATCGCGATCGAGGCGGATCAAATGAGCGTCGCTCGACTGGGCGAGCTGAAACAACATTTGCCGGCGGTCCAGTGGGTGGAGACATCAGGTGTGATCGGTCAGCATCGCATGATCAAGGATGCCGAGGAGATCGAGATACTGCGCAGCGCGGTACGGATTAACGAGCGCGCGTTGGAATCGATTTTGGCAAAACTGGGGCCGGATTGGACCGAGCAAGAAATTGCATATGAATTGGAAGCGACCATACGTCGGCTGGGGGCGACCGGATTCAGTTTTGACCCGATTATCGGCGCGGGGCCTGGGGGGGCAAAGCCGCACTACCGGAGTGGATTGGAGGTGATCGGTGATCACCCGGCGCTGTTGGTCGATTGGGGGACTAACTTAGGGGGGTACGCAAGCGACCTGACGCGAAGTTTTCATTTCGGCAACCCACCGAGCCGATTTTTATCGGCCTACGAGGCAGTGTTGGAGTCACAGTTGGCTGCGATCGAAGCGATTCGGCCTGGCGTGGTCGCGTCAGAGGTTGACGCAGCGGCGCGGAATGTGTTGAAGAAAGCGGGGTTAGACGAGTACTTTGTGCACGGTTTGGGGCACGGCGTCGGGCTGCAAATCCACGAGATGCCTCGACTTTCGGCGGTCAGCGATGACGTTTTGGCAGAGGGCATGGTGATCACCGTCGAACCGGGTGTGTATTTTGAGGGCGAGTTTGGAATTCGAATCGAAGACGACGTTTTGGTGACAGAATCTGGGCACGAGGTGCTCAGTCAGATGCCAAAGGGACTCGATGATTGTCGATTGATCCTGTAAAACCTCGCCGAATCTTCTTTTAATCGCGATCGAGAATGGTATGAGCAAAGGTAAACAATCGGGCGAAGACGTCTTCGACATCCAGCGGATCCGCGAGATCGTGAAGCTGATGGAGGAGCATGAGTTGACGGAGGTCGATTTGCAGCAGGGCGACGACCGAATCAAGCTCGGCCGGGCCGGGCAGCCTGTCGTGATGCATGCGGCCGCAGCGCCTGCGCCGATGGTGCATGCGTCGTCGGCACCAGCACCGGGACCATCGGCTGCGGCGGCTCCGGTTGATGACGGAACGATCACCATCAACGCACCGATGGTTGGAACGTTTTATTCCCGGGCGAACCCCGAGTCCGAACCGTTTGTCCAAGTCGGCCAGATGGTCAGCCCCGATACGATCGTGTGTATCGTCGAGGCGATGAAGGTATTCAACGAGATTCCCGCCGAGTGCAGCGGTAAGGTCGTCGAAGTCTTGGTCGCTGATCACGGCGCGGTCGATTTCGGCAAGCCGATGTTCCGCGTCCAGCCCAACCCGTAAACAACCTGAGCGACATCAGCGCCGGCGTTCCATTGTCGACGTTCGCGCGTCGTATGCTTCTTTCGGATACGTCAGAGAAAACAGTGTTTCAAAAAGTATTGATCGCCAATCGAGGCGAAATCGCGGTCCGAATCATCCGAGCCTGTCGCGAAATGGGCATCAAGTCTGTCGCCGTCTACAGCACGGCGGATGCGGATTCGATGCACGTTCAATTGGCCGACGAGGCGTATTGTGTCGGCGGACCGAAAAGTTCTGAGAGTTATCTAAAGATTGATCAAATCATCGCCGCCGCAGAAGTCGGAAACGTTGATGCGATCCATCCAGGGTATGGCTTTTTGGCTGAGAACGCGCATTTCAATGAAGTGTGTCGCGAAAGCGGGTTCGAATTCATCGGTCCCAGTCCTTCGGCGATGGAAAAATTAGGTGACAAGAACACGGCCCGCTCGATGGCGATTGCCAGTAATGTTCCCGTGGTGCCCGGAAGCGACGGTTTGATTGAAGACGAGCGGGCGGCGATCGTAACGGCAACGGAAATCGGATTTCCGGTACTGATCAAGGCCACCGCCGGTGGCGGCGGAAAGGGGATGCGTGTTGCCGAGAGCGCCGACGAATTGAAATCCGCCTTGGGCCAGGCTCGGAACGAAGCGCAGGCGGCGTTCGGCAATGGAGGCGTCTATCTGGAACGCTACATCGGAGCGCCGCGTCACGTCGAAGTGCAGGTGATTGCCGATACCCACGGCAATGTTTGTCACTTGTTCGAACGAGATTGCAGTGTGCAGCGTAGGCATCAGAAGTTGATCGAAGAAGCGCCTAGCCCGAATTTGCCTGCTGAGAAACGTAAAGCAATCTGCGAGGCGGCGGTTCGGATGATTCGCGGTGCCGAATACAGCAATGCGGGAACGGTCGAATTCATTGTCGATAAGAATGACGATTTCTTCTTCATCGAAGTCAACGCTCGGATTCAGGTCGAACATCCTGTAACCGAGATGATTTCCGGCGTTGATTTGATCAAGGAGCAAATTCGAGTGGCTGCCGGCGAAAAACTGTCATTCACCCAGGACCAGGTGGTGGTCAATGGGCATGCGATCGAATGCCGAATTAACGCTGAAAATCCAGACAAGAATTTTATGCCGAACCCGGGAAAGATCACCAAGTTTTACGCACCAGGCGGTTTGGGCGTGCGATTCGATTCGCATGTCTACGGCGGATACACGGTTCCGCCGCATTACGATTCGATGATCGGAAAGTTGATCGTGCATCAACCGACCCGCGAATTGGCGATCGCCACGATGCGTCGCGCATTGGCAGAGATCCAGACCGATGGAATCAGCACCACCGCAAGATTCCACGACGCCGTGTTGCAACATCCCGAATTCGTCTCGGGGAAACACGATACGACATTTGTCGCACGCGAATTCACGGGCAACTGATCTCTTGGATATCACGCTGATCGGATGGCTGATTCTGTTGGCGGTGGTTCCACCGCTTTTAATCAGTCTGGTTAGTCTGTATCCGGTGCGTCGACATGCGTTGCGTCTTGGATTGATCGCAAATCCGGGCGGCCACAGCACCCATACCAACACGACGCCGCTCGGCGGCGGGATCGGAATTTGGTTGGGGATCATGATCCCGATGGGACTCGGCACGGCCTTGGTGTTGGCGTCACAGCGAATCCCCGGCGTCGCCGATCGTTTGCCCGTGGCGATCGTCAGCTATTTTGCAGGGATCGGACTTCGTTTGCCGCAGCTGTGGATGTTGCTGGGAGCGGCAACGGTATTGTTTGTATTGGGGATATGGGACGATCGTCGTGGCGCGCCCGTGTTGATGCGATTAGGAATCGAATTCGCCGTTGCTGCATTTGTTGTCTATTACTTGGGATTCGGGTTCACCGCCTTTATCGGCGCGTCGTGGTTGACGAATCTGTTGTCGGTGGTGTGGATCGTGGCGGTGATCAATTCGTTTAACATGTTAGACAACATGGACGCGCTCAGTGGTGGTGTGGCTGCGATCATTGCCGCGGCGATGGCCGCGGTGATGTTGACAACACCGAGTCCGGGGAGCACCGAACCACAATTATTCGTAGCCGGTTTATTGTTGGCGGTCTGTGGATCATTGTTGGGATTCCTGTGGCACAACCGCCCCCCGGCGCGCATTTTCATGGGTGACGGCGGAAGCTACTTGGTGGGCTTTTTGATTGCGGTAGCGATGTTAATGGCGACGTTCGCTAGCCAACCACGCCCTCACGCCGTGTTTGCCCCGCTGTGTGTCATGGCCATTCCGATGTACGACATGGCGACAGTCTTGTGGATTCGGATTCGCGAAGGTCGAAGTATCTTTGTCGGTGACCGAAGCCATTTTTCACACCGTTTAGTTGAACTCGGGTTGTCGCGAACACAGGCCGTGCTGACGATTCATTTGGTCACCGCCACCTGCGGTTTGGCGGCATTGTTGCTCGTCCACGTGACTGTGTTGCAGGCGATCGCGGTGCTGGGAATCGTTGCGTGTATGTTATTGTTGGTCGTGATTTTGGAATCGACCGGATGGCAAAAGCAAAGCAACGATTGAAGTCCAACGTACGGAGTGCCGACCGCGTCACGGGAGACCCCGATCCCGCGATGGGCACAACGTCGACATCGTTGCCGACATGGGTTGTTTGGTGTCGCCGATTGGCTGCCGGCTTGCTGGGTTCGTTGGTGGTTTATGTCGCCTACTATCCGAGCGACAGCATCCAGGTTGAAAACGGTGACGCATTGTGGTTTTGTGCGTTGGCGTTGATCCTTTGGACAATGACGATGGCGACCGAGCCGATCGTTCGATTCTCAGCGTCGCCGATCGAGAAGGAATCTCAATCCGACACCATCGGCTTCGTATTTGGGCCTGGATTGATGGTGGACGTTTCCGTCTGGTGTTTGGCGGCGTGGATGATGGTTGCGGCACTGGCGACTTGCCCGCCGGGAAACCTTCGCTTGGCGACGAACGAGGCGTGGTTGTGGGTCGCGGGGGCGGCGATCCTTACTTCGGCGCGTCGTTTAATGACGCTGCATCAGTCACGCACTGTTGTCATTTCGTTGATGGCGGCGGTTGCCGTTGGAATGTCTTTGCATGCGATGCACCAGAATTGGATCAGTTTGCCTGAGATGCGTGCGGAGTATTTGGCCAACCCGGACAAGATGCTTCGCGAGGCCGGCATGGTCGCTCCGGCCGGTTCGGCGCGGCGGATGGTGTTCGCCAATCGGCTGTTGGACGGTGGTCCGACGGCGACGTTTGCACTCGCAAACTCGTTAGCTGCGGTCTTGATGATTGCCGTCTTGGTTCCGATCGGTGTGCTGATTGCCCGGCGGCGATCCGAGCATGCGTTGCTGGTCAATGGCGGTTTGGGGATGTTTGCAATCATCGCGGTGGCGGCGTTGTTTGCCACGCGCAGCCGCAGTGCGGTCGCCGCATGTGCCCTGGCGGTGGTTTGGTTGTGGATTTCCGGCAACAGTCATTCGAAAGCAAGCCGGTTCAGACGGGGTGCCATTGCAATGATGATGGCAGCGTTCTTGGGCGCGGTCATTTTGGTTGGCGTGATGGTGTTCGGAGATGACGAATGGATGTCCGCAGCGCCGGCGTCATTGCAGTTCAGATTGCAGTATTGGAAAGCGACGGCGCAGTTGTTGGTCGATCATCCCATGATGGGCGCGGGGCCGGGAGGGTTTCAGCCACTGTATTTGGCTTATCGTTTGCCGGTGGCCAACGAAACCATTTCCGATCCACACAATTTCTTTTTCGAAACTCTGGCGGCCGGTGGTATCCCGGGCGGAATTTTGTTGCTGTTCGTCATGATTTCGTGTTTACGATCGCGACGCAAAATCGAGACGGACCTGACCAGCGAACAAAGATTTCAATCCGCGGAAAGAGTTTCGTGGATCGCTTACGGTGCCGGAGGTGCATTGGCTTTGATTTGGTTGTTCGGTCTGGCATCCGGACAGCTACCGGATATTCAAGCCAGTTTGTTTTCAGTTCCATTTGCCGTTTTCGCCGGATGGTTGATTCAAACGCAAATGGCCGATGTGACGGCGGTGGAAATTCGGCGAATCCATACCGCGATACTGTTTGCGATGATGACGCATTTGCTGGTTTCCGGTGGATGGACGGTGCCAGGTGTGGCGCTGATGATCTGGTTGGTTGTCGCGTCGATTTGCGCAGCCAATCCTGTACACGTCGGCGGGACATCAGACGCTTTGGCGGTTTCGCCGTTCGCGTCCAGGGCGTCGCTGGGGGCCTTTGGACTTGGTGTAGCAATCTTGGTTTGTTTGCGGTTCGAATCGATCGTCCCTACCCAGGATGCAAGTTTGGCGCTGCTGCGAGGCGAAGACGCAATGAGGCGTGGCATGGTGGCGAAGGCCGATGCCGAAAGTCGCCTGGCGGTCCAAGCAGATCCGTGGGGATTCGAGGCGGCTCGTTGGCGTTCAGAAATGTTGCGCAGCCAATTGATCACCAGCCGGAATGATCCCGAGGTTCGGCGAAAGTGGATCGAGTCGATCGAAACGGTCGTCGATCGGGCCGGTGGCAATCCACTCGTTTTGCGAGCCGTAGGGGAGCAGTGTTTGCATGCCTACCAGGCGTTCGGCCTGGCGGCCGATTTGCAGCGGGCCGATCGGTTGATTTCCCAGGCATTGAAAGAAAACCCGACGGATTTGTCGTTGAACGGTCAAGCGTCGATGATTGCTTTGCAGCTTCACCAGCGAGAAAAAGCTGAGCGGTTGGCTGATGAGACCCGCCTTTTGTCGGGTCTGGGAAACAACATTGTCCAGGATTTGGGGCTGCAACAGGTGATGGTTGTCGCCAAAATTGGGTTGCCGGCTGCAAATGAACCCGAAATGAGTTCAATTAAAGACCAATTTCGCGAATCTCTGGGGTGGGACTTCGAACCCGGCGGCGG
>JAGQPO010000889.1 GCA_020426665.1 Planctomycetales bacterium | reverse complement strand
CGAAGCTATAGATCGTGATCTCCGGGAATGCTTCACGAAGCAATGCGGCACACTGGCCTTCGTTCGCGCCGATGTCTAGAACCGTTTTCGGCTGGTATCGCGACAGAATCTTCCATCGCTTGATCAAATCTTCGTGCTTTTGAGCGCGTCGCGCCATCGGGATGTTACGTGCCAGACGAACATCCAGACCAAGAAGTGAAAACGCTGACTTAAGAATGTGCCGCATGTTCCCGTTGCTCTGATGGATTGATCGGCGCCTCGGCGATGGCGTCGGTTTGGCGAAATACGACCAACACGTGGTCATGAAGCCCGGTGGTAAACGGTGCACCGGACTTGTGAATCAGGTAACTGAATGAGGGCAGTCTTTGGATCAGACCTCTCAGCCGACGGCGGTTTGAAAGACGCGCCCAGGCGTGAACCGTTTCGATGGATTGTTTCATCCGTCCGCCAAATCCGGTGATTTGGTGGGGATGTTTTACGATCGCATCGATCGTCGTTCCGGTGCGGTCGGCCCAGCGACGAAAATAGCTTTCGCTTCCCACACAGACATGTTGCGCGGAGTGCAGGTACCAGTGATGGGAACGCAGCATCCGCCAGGTCCAATGGTCACCGTTGCCAGTCGAGACCAATAGTCGTCCGCCTGGTCGAAGAAGTTTTAGAAGCAGGCGAATTGTTGAGTCGGGATGTGGAAGGTGCTCAAACACATCGAACAAAGTGATGGCATCAAACTGTCCGCGATGACGCTGCATGTCGATTGCTTCGACGTAGGGACCCAAGCAGGGAATCCCAGCTTTGGCCAATCGCTGGACCGCAATTGGCGATGGTTCGATGGCATGCTTTTTCCACGGGGCGGGAAGAGTGCTGAAGAAACTGCCGTCGAAGGCGCCGACGTCCAACACGTTGATCGGCGACGAAACATCAAATACGGATCGCAAGACCTTTGACGCCGACTGCCACGATCCCATCTTGAACGCGTCATAGCTCCAATAGGAATCAGGAAGATTGCCGTACAATCGTGCTAAGTCCGACTCATTTAGTTGGGGCCATCGGTAAAGCAAGTGACATTCGTCGCACCGCAACAAATGGCTCGATCGAATCTTGCCGACGACATCCAAGATGACTTGATTGACGTCATCCTTGGTCAATTCCACCGGCGCGCCGCACATTCCGAAATTCTCGGCCCGTTCGCAGGAACATGAAGGACACCGCGTGTCATGGTCGGGCTGCGTTGCCGATTCAATTGTCGTCAGACGATTCACTGTCGTACTACTTTCAACAACCAAGGTATCGTCGAGCGAAATCAAAAGGCTGGAGCAATCGTTGTGTAAGTCCGCGTTCTTGTGGGGCAATCGATATTCCGTATTTGGCACAGTCGTTTTCGAACCGTTCCGATGCCCAGCGATACAGTTCGATGTCCATCGCGTTGTGTGATGCGATGATTTCACGTTCTTTCTTTTTTAGCGAAGCCGTCGACTTGCGAACCTTGGTTTTATTTTTGCGTACCGACGAACGTTCGGGCCAGCCGAACACGCGGGAAAGCAGTTGTTGTGTCGCATCGATCTGTTCCAACAGCCCGACGACTTCGAAATGGTCGCGAAGATGGTCCAGGGCGATTCGCAGGTCGCCGTCTTCGCAAGGGGCATGGCCACGCAACGAGTCGGATTCGGCACGTCCACAGATCAGCCGCACCATGCCGTTGTTAAGCTCCCCGGACAGTCCGCTGGTCACGTAGTCTGCGACCGTCATGTTTTTTGACATCACCGCGTCGTGCAACGGGTGTTTTCGCTGTTCGCGTACGAAATAGTAGTGGGAAACAACGCGGTCGATTGGGTCGCGAAGGACGGTGATGTATCGAGACTGTTGTGGCAGGAATTGATGGATGCCAAACGGCAAGTGCCCACTGATGAACCGAAAACGCGATTGTTGTTCGGCGGGCATTGTTTCCAATTCGTTCAATCGGTCGACGTATTTCAACCCCAAACTGACGTCAAAGTGGGCGTCTTCGGGGTAATTCGGCCTCAGAAATTCCAGCAGCGAGTTTCCGCCCGCTTTTGGAATATGTAGGAAGATTGTGGTGTTCAATTCGTCAGCCATTGATGCTCACCGAAGACAACGCCTAAGTCGCCGCCCCCAGAAAGCAGCGGGTCATCGCCGACGTTTTCGATCTGGAACGGGCATACAAATCGATGCCAATCGACCAACTGCATTCGGGGGTCCAACAGGCCCGCAATCAAGGAGTAGCGTCCTGGCATCAAGAATCTTCCTCGAACCTGCAGCGTCAACTCGATTTCATTTTGGCGTTTCGAGTGTTTGATCTCAGTAACCGCCGTGAAGATCTTTTGTTGTAGACGATCGCAAATTGCGGTACTTAATCGAAGGTCCGGTGCAGAACTGGCGAGCCGGGTTGTGTAGACGATTTCAAAATCTTCATTATGTCGCAGCGTGCCTGTTTCGTTTCCTTCTTGGCGGATGCGAATCCGGGTGATGGCTCCAGGTGCGTCCTGTGATGAATCGGCAATGAATAATCCGTCACGCGATGTTCCAGGGGCCTGCTTCATGTAGACGTCGATCGCCTGGGAGATTGGCATGACGCCGTCGGTCATACCTTGATTTAGGACGACTCCGGTATGGCAAAGCTGGCTGACCGCAGCCATGTTGTGACTGACGAACATAATCGTTCGTCCACTTTTGGCGACATCGTCCATCTTGCCCAAGCATTTGCGTTGGAAATCCATGTCGCCCACAGCCAGCACTTCATCAACGATTAAGATTTCCGGCTCTAGGTGGGCCGCCACGGCAAATCCCAGTCGTACTTTCATCCCACTGCTGTAGCGTTTGACGGGGGTGTCGATAAATTTTTCGACGCCCGCGAAATCAACGATCGCATCGAACTGGCGGTTCACTTCGGCACGCGTCATCCCCAGGATGGTGCCGTTCAGGTAAAGGTTTTCTCGCCCCGTCAGCTCCGGGTGGAATCCCGTTCCGACCTCCAACAAACTGGCGACACGTCCGACCAATTCAACACGACCTGTCGTTGGACTGGTGATGCGGCTAAGAATCTTCAACAGCGTGCTTTTGCCTGCTCCGTTTCGGCCAATGATGCCGACGGATTCGCCTTGCTGGATCGAAAACTCGACGTCTTTTAATGCCCAGAACGAGTCGCTCTTGGTCGTTTGGCTCGGTTCTGCGACGTCTTGTTGATGGCTGCCGGAACGCCTGGGTACCAGTCGGCGCGAAAACTGGTTGACCAATTCACGGATGCTGCCGGCGTGGGTTAACCCCAGTCGATATCGCTTGGACAGCCCTTCGATTTTGATGGATGTCGTCATTGTTGATGTGTGGGCCGGTTCAACGCGCCGTCTTAGATGACGTCCGCGAACGTCTGTTCGACCTTACGGAAATACAGTAGCCCGGCCAGCAGAATGATAAACGTGACGGTTGACGATCCGGCGATCATCGACCAATCCGGTGCCGATCCGCTTAGCAACGACCATCGGAAACCTTCGATGACGCCCACCATCGGGTTCAACGAATAGAGCGACCGATACTCGGGGTCAACGACTGAAATGGGATAGATAATCGGGCACAGGTACATCCAGATCTGGATCAGAAAAGGTACCGCCATTCCCACGTCGCGGTATTTGACGTTCAACGCGGTTAACCAAATGCCAAACGCTAACGCCGTGATCCCGGCAATCGCGATAAAAAGTGGCAACGCTAAAATCGGCAAGCCGGGTGCGAAGTCGTACCAGAACATCACGCCGCCCAGCACGAAAAGTTGCAGCAAAACTTCGATCAGCCCGACCGCAACGGTCGCAAGCGGCAACACGAGCCGCGGAAAATAGACCTTCGTCAACATCGCGCCGCCGCTGACGACGCTTCCGGTCACGGAACTTAATGCCTGTGAAAAGTACAGCCACGGAATCAAGCCCGCGAAAGCAAAAATCACGTAGGGTTGTTCTGTTTCAATCCGAACAAATTTGCTGAAAACCAAGGTATAGATCAGCACCGTGATCAATGGCCGCAGGATCGCCCAACCATAGCCGACGATGGATTGACGAAATCTGGCGGAAATGTCTCGCCAAGCCAACAGCATCAGCAGGTCGCGGTAGCGCCAGACCTCGCCAAGGTTCAGCTCGAACGCGCTTTTGGGCGGCTCGATGATCGTGATTTGCGGTGACGGTTTCACTCTGGGATGAATCGATGTAGTGGTGGTAGGTTGATCCGGCGGACTGGAACGGGTCAACCGTTTAATTTAAGTAGATGAGTCGCGATCCTTTCGGAAGCTTTGCCGTCCCATAGTTCAGGACAGCGTCGGTTCGGCGGATTGGTCTGGACGTCTTTCCAGGCCGCCAGCAATGTGTCCTTGCCGGGTTGGACCAAGCGATTGGTGCCCTGGTCGATCGTGATCGGACGTTCGGTGTTCGGGCGGACCGTCAAGCAGGTCACGCCAAGATAGGTCGTTTCCTCTTGAACGCCGCCGGAATCGGTCATCACCACATTGGCGGACTTCATCAACCGCATAAAGTCGAAGTATCCCAGTGGGTCGACCATCTGGATCCGATCGGCAACGCGAATCTGGTCCGCAGCAAGTCGCGCGCGTGTCCTGGGATGGACAGGAAAAACGATTCTCATGGATCCGGCGACTTCGTTCAATGCAGCTATCAACTGGGCGAGCATCCTTGGATCGTCGACGTTACTG
>JAGQPO010000888.1 GCA_020426665.1 Planctomycetales bacterium | reverse complement strand
CTGGTCAAACCGGACCTGGCACTCAAAGATGCCTCCGCGGATGACTACTCCGCCATCGTCTTCAGCGGCGGCTGGGGAATGGCACAATACCAATATGGGTTTGAAGGGACGTATCACAACAGCGCCTACAACGGCAGTTCAATCACAAAATCGATTGTCAACGATCTGATCAATGATTTTATCGTCCAAGACAAATACGTCGCAGCGGTTTGCTACGGCGTTTCGGTGCTCGCCTACGCCGAAGTTGACGGCACTCCGCTCCTAAGTGGACATGATGTCACCGGATTTAACGGTCCGGCCCCTTCGGCCGACGGCCGATCCCAGCAATCACGTGACCAACTCGAATCACGCGGCGCAACCGTCTTTGCATCCGCCGCAATCGGCGACCCTAGCACATCGACCGACGACGTCTACATCGACGGAAAAATCATTACTGCGGAAAACTACGACGCCGCGTTTGCCTTTGGATCGACGTTGGGAAAAAACATCCTCGCGGATCATGAAACGTCCGGAGACGCGGGAACCAATGGCCAGCCCACCGACACGCAAAAACCCAAACCGGTGTTGATGGTCATCGCCAACCAGGACTTCTACCATCGCGAGTACTATGAAACGCGCGCGTCACTTGAAGCGGCCGGTTTGGAGGTCGTCGTCGCGGCGGCGACAACCGAAACCGCAACACCGCACGCGATCTCGGTCGTCGAAGGTCGCGAGGGGAATGTTGATCCGGATCTGGCGCTGGCAGACGCAAGTGCAGACGATTACTCGACCATCATCTTTATCGGAGGCTACGGTGCAGCTAGCTATCAGTATGCCAACGAAACGACGTACGACAATCCAGTTTATGAAGGTGACGATCTGGTCAAAGCAACGGTCAATCGATTGATCAATGATTTCGTTGCCCAAGACAAACCGCTTACCGCCATCTGTAATGGAGTGTCCGTGCTTGCATGGGCGCGAGTCGATGGCGTCAGTCCCCTGGCGGGCCACACCGTTTCGTCGTGGGCAGCCACACTGCCATCGGCCGACGGGGGCCAGATCCAGTTCACTCGCACCCAAATCGAAGCCAACGGCGCAGTTCAAGTTGCCAGCGGATCGGTCGGAGATCCCACGACGGTTGAAGATGATGTGATCGTTGATGGAAATATCATCACCGCCGAAAACTACGACAGCGCGTACCAGTTCGGAGCCGTCGTCGCCAAACAAGTGATCGCAATTTCACAAGCAAGTGATGCGGCGGCGCATGACTCGGCGATCACGCAAATGATGTCTGCTTGAGGCCCAATCGATAGCCGACTCGGCTGTTTCATCCGAGCGTTGCTCGGATTCGGTCGACGAGACCGTTATTGCGGTCGGCGCTGCCTGGCAACAGATACGTCGACGCGGCGAGATAGCGGTTTCGGAATTCGGGCGTGATCGCATAATAGTCTTCCAGAACCGCCGAGCTGAACTTGTAATCATGGGAATCATTTCCCTTCAAGAACACCAATTGCCTTGCGGCAGCCATCATCTGCTCGGCATGCCCGGCGGTCGACAAAAACTCCATCGCGGTGCGAGATGCCGACTGGCGATCTTGGCTGATTGCATCAAAGATCGATGCCGCTCCACCTTGCCCCACGGAGCCGGATGACGGTTCCAATTGATCGATCTTCTTGTCCGCGACCTTTCCGCGCGACTTCATCGCGTCACGGAAATGGGGAATAAAGGCTGCGTTTTGAAACAACAATCGAAGTCGCAGTTTTGGATCACTTGCGGTACGAAACGCATATTGCATGGCATTGGTAGATGTTGACGAATGCAAGGCAACGATGCCGGGCTGCTGCATCAACATTTCTCCGGCGGACAAAAACAGTGCATCGATGATTGATTGTGGATGCACGCCCGACTGAATCAAACTCGCCGTCTCGCGCACCGCCTGCTCCGGTGTTGCGTCACGCAAACTGCTTAAGTGCGCTCCCGCCGCGGCCGAATCAATTTTGCCGCCGTTCCATTTCGAATCAATCTGTTTCACCAAATCTTCGGTAACGCGAAAAGCACGATCGGCCTCCAAATCGCTTGTCGACGGGTTCGGTTCGCCGTTGTGATTTAACAATGCATAAGTAAGTGATCGGAGCACCGGTTCGGCATATCGCCAACCGATACATTGCAACGTGCGAAAACCGTTGGCAACGAAAATGGCCTTGTGACCGATGGAGCGAAAATCGCGGCAACCGTAATGGGCCATCAATTCAAAGATCTCGTTGGCTCCGGCTGATCGCACCAGTCCTGCCACCGCCGCATCGGCGGCCTCGACGTCCCAACGGTCCATGGCACGGATGAATGCGTCACGAGCCTGATCGGGCGCCGGTACCGACGATTCATCAACGGCCCCCATCGTCCAGTCGCCCTCTTTGACGTCTTGGGCTTGCGCGGATTTAAAATAGTCGAGCGCCCAAAAAATGGGCAACCAACGATCGCCCTCCGACGATGCCAAGCTTGCCAGGTGGGCGGAATTGACGACCAGGACGGCGTGGAACTTGAATCCCACGCTCGGTCGCGGCTGGACGTTCCTGACACCGGCCAGCAACAGTGCCGCCAAGACCTCGCGGTAAGACGTTCCGCCACGAACTTTCTGGGCGAATGTTTCGACCACCCGATCGCGAGGCGTTTCCTCCAGCAATCGGACCAGCGGCTCGATGTCATCATCAAACCGAACGTCCTTGTGCTCCAATCTCGCCTCTTCGGCGCTGACGCGAGGCAATTGGCCAAAGACCCCAAGTTCGCTGAACGCCAGAATTGCCGAAGCGCCACCACACTGGTTCAGAAAGCTGCGCCGCTGGAGAAGATCGGTTCGTCGGGACATCACTAATTTCCTCACTGAGTTTTTGGCACGTTCAAATCTATTTTGCGGGTTGAGTGCGACTTGTCGCAGGAAGTCCGTCGAACGCTAACATCAAGGATTAGCGCAGGCACTATCCGGCTTGCTCCAATCCTCGCATGGTCCCCGTCGAGGTCGCAAACCGATCGACGGGCAAATTCATTCGCTGCAACATTGATACGAACAGATTGGGAAGCGGATAATTATTGTCGGTGTCAAACCCAAGGTGTTGGCCGTGACGAAATCCGCCACCGGCCAGCAGGACGGGCAGGTTGGTCGTCACGTGCGTATTAGCATTGCCCAAGTTGCTACCGTAAACAATCATGCTGCGGTCCAACAATGTATCGGGACCCTCATTGACCTCTTTCATTTTAGTAAACAAGTCGTCCAGCAACCGCATGTGCCATTGATCGATCGCTTCCAGTTGATTGATCTTATCTTCGTTCTTACCGTGGTGTGACAGGTTGTGATAGCCGTCGGTAATCTTGACTCCGTCGACGTCGATGGCCGGCGAATTGACACTGTCCAACATCAACGTGATTGCGCGGGTTGAATCTGTTTCGAACGCCAATCGGGCCATGTCGTACATCAATCGCACCTTCTCCATGTAAGCCTTTGGATCGTCAGGATTCGCCGGCGATTCTCCAATCGGTTCCGGTTTGGGAATCTGTTCCCATTCCTTCGAAGCTTCCATTCGCTTTTCCAATTCGCGAACGCCCGTCAGGTACTGGTCGATTCGATTTCGGTCTTTCGGTCCCAGTGTCTTCGTCAACGATTTCGTTTGATCGGCGACCGCATCCATGATGCTCTGCCCCAATTCCAATTGACGGATTTGGCGTCGCACCTGATCCTCGGAACCTTGCAAGAACAACTGTTCATAGACCCGCTGCGGATTTTCTTCACAGGGGATCAGAACACCCGCACCGGTCCACGACAAACTACGTTGTCCCTGTTTAACATTAACGCCCAGCGTCATCGCAGGAAAACGAGTCAAATGCCCAAGTCGTTCGGAAATAAACTGGTCCAATGAAATCGTGTTGCGGAATCCGCCGCTGCCTGGATGCGGTGCGGCCGTCATAAAACAGATATCGGCCGGATGGCCTCCGTCGACATCCGGATGCCACACGCCGCTGAAAACGGTAAAGTCATTTCGGTGCTTTTCCAGCGTCTTCAGGTACGGCGAAAGAGTGTAATTCGCACCCGCATCTTGTGGGAAAAAGTTCTCTGGCAACAGCCCCAAGTTATTGCAAACGCCAAGCATTCGCCGCGGCACATCCGTTTCGGAATCGACCGACTTTTCGGCGGCTGACAGCACGGCAGGCCGCATCGCATCCAATAAAGGCAAGGCACAGGCGACGCCCAATCCACGCAACACTGTTCGCCGCGGCAATGCCGAATTATTCAAAAGGTTGGGCATCGTAATCGTCTCCTCGTTACTTGTTTAAGAATAGTGGGCTGCTGGCGACTTCGACAATTAGCGACCGGATCGGATAATCCGCCGACTGTTGACGATCCAGTATTTGCTCGATGATTTCGCGGTCACTAAACCGTGGACCTGCACCGGTCGCATAAGTGACCAGTTTTTCGACCAAATTACGGGCGATCGCGCGCTGATCGGCCAACAACAGTTTTTTGAACTCTCGAACGTCCGCAAAGGTTCGACCATCGGGCAATTGCCCCGACGGGTCGACATCGGGGCCGTTGCAGAACGTGAACGGCTGGCCATTCTTCCCAAAACCTTTGATCGGCTCGTCACTGCCGAAACTGCGATAGTTTTCGCGATATCCGCCCGACACGTCAAAGCACTCCAGGGCGAAGCCGGCCGGATCGATGATCTGGTGACATGCGTTGCAACTTTCGTCCGCACGATGTAATCGAAGCTGCTCACGAATCGTTGTCGCGCCGCGAGTGTCAGGCTCGATTGCCGGAACACTTGGCGGCGGCGCAGGAACACGTTGTCCCAGAATACGTTCGTTGATCCACACTCCGCGGACCACCGGAGACGTCGTTGTTCCGTTGGCGGTGACCTTCAACACGCTGGCCTGGGTCAACAATCCACCGCGAACGCTTTGCGGTGGCAACTCGGTGCGGCGCAGAGCAGCGCCTTCCACCGTCGGCAATCCATAATGTTTTGCGAGTCGCTCATTTAGAAATGTGAAATCTGAATCGACCAGGTTTCGAATCGGCAGGTTCTCTCGTATCAATTCGGCAAAGAACAATTGCGTTTCTTCCAGCGATGCATCCACCAGAGAATCGTCCAAATAGTAATCCGGATACAACAGTTCGTCGGGCGAAGTGTCATTGATTTTTCGAAGGTCCAACCAGTACGCCAGGAATGCATCGATAAAACGCGTGAACGAGTCATCGCCAATCATCCGCCGGATTTGTGATACCAGCACCGCAGGGTCATCCAGCTTGCCGTTGCTCGCGAGCTCTCGCAGTGAATCGTCGGGGGTCGAATTCCACAGGAATAAACTCAGGCGTGACGCGACCGACGAGCCGCTCAATCGACCGGGGTGTTCTTCCATGCAAAGAAACGAAGGAGAACAAAGGACCGCCGAGTAGCCGGCCAACATTGCATCTGTAAAGTCCAATCCACTCCCAAGTGCCGTTTGAACAACTCTGGTAAATCGATTGACGTCATCCTGGGATGCCGGGCGTCGATATGCCGCGGAGATAAATCGCTGCATCAATCGGCTCGCGTCTTCCGTGGGGCGAGACGAATTGACGACGACTCGACCTGATTCGTTCTCGAGCGGCAGATCATCAAACAATAATCGATGCCCCCGTGGAGGCCATTGATCAACAACGGGTCCTTCGACTTCCATCCAATTGAACGCAACGCCAGGCATTCCATCCTTTTCAGCTAACGGATTGCGCCAGGCCGGCGGACGCGAACGGAACAATCGCACGGCATCCGGCTGGATGGACTCCCCCTTCAACAAGTAAACATCCAATTCTTGAACACTCGGTTCAATCTGAAAATCAAATTGCCCCAACCGTCGCAATTGTCGCGGAGGCGATTGCGAATAGATGGTAACCGGCTCGGATCGTCTCCCGATCGACGTCCGCTCGCGATCGGCGCGATAACGTTTTTCATCTTGCACGCCCGCCCAGAACGTGTACCCCTTGAACCGCAATTTGTACCTGCCCGACCGCGGGGCTTCGAACTCGCTGAAGCGGATCTCAATCGGCTCGTAACTGCTGGCGACGACGCCAAACGCTTCCCGTTCGCGCTTTTCCGGAGCGCTTTCGCCGACGGTGAATGGTCGATCAGGATCATTCAAAACGTCCAAATCCGCATCATATTCCAGTAGCGGAAACGTTGCCCGTTCGGGACTGCGATTGAATACGGTGTAGTGCACGCGTCGATTGAAACTGCTTTGCTCGCGGGCATAATACCGTGTGATTGCAATCGGAGGCGCAGTCGTTTCCTGGGCCATCACCTCTCGCAGCGCATAGTTGGCCGCTTGCAGATAACGGGCCATGCTGACGTGGGAAATGTCTAACGCTTCACCGACTTTATTGAATCGATACAATTCCCCGTCTTCGGGAAGAATCGATGCCAATTGCAGCCACGGCGCACCCAGAAGATCCCGAACACTGTTTTCATATTCAAACCGATTCATGCGACGCCAAACGGCGCGGCCTGTCGATTCAATTTGGGCACGATCGATCTGAATGAGGCGCCGTTTCAACGGCAATACGAAAGACTTGCGATGCGCACCATCCAGCCCGCCCTCGGGTGGCATTTCACCCGCATCCACTCGATCATGTACCTTAATCCAAGGCGTCAGGTCGATCGTGTTCGGATCATCGCCTAGCTCTGAAATCATCGACTCCAGATTCAAGTTCCCCTCAGGAGCCTTTCCGGAGTGGCAATCCAAACAATGTTCTTGAATTTGGAGCGTGAATTGATTTAGATCAAAGGCGTCGGTGTCACCCACGGAATCTTCGGCGCCGGCGCAGACGTTAAAACACACCGATGCCACGACACAGAGCAGACAGTGGCGAATGAACCAATCGTAAATGCGACTCATCACTGGGGCGGGGTTAGTGAATGGCGTGGAGTCAAGACTTCCATCATAACACAAACACGTGCAACACCGCTATGTTGTACATTCTTGACGGAGCCACCCTGAATTGTCCGTACGCTTTCAAGTTGCCCTATCGCCTGACGTGATTGTGGGTGTCCCTCGCTGACGCTTTCGGGTTGTGATTTCGCTTGACGTGATTGCGAGAGTCCCTCGCTGACGCATTCGGGTTGTGATTTCGCTTGAGGCATTGCCTTTTCATAACCCGAACG
>JAGQPO010000887.1 GCA_020426665.1 Planctomycetales bacterium | reverse complement strand
TCGTTGATCGTTCCGCGATCAGACGTTTTGACCACGGAGTGGTCAACGGCTATCCGAGCGATCCGTCGGTTGGAACCGACCAGTGGCCGTCGGCGCGGTAGGATCGGCCCAGCATCGTTTCCGCCTCGGGATCGCCTTGAATCGATTGATTGTCTGCATCAATTGTTAGCGATCTGCCGACTCTCAGGCTGATGTTTGCCAGGTGAACCAGACTGCAGGAGTCGTGGCCGATGGCGATGTCGGCGGCCGGTGGTCGTTGCTGTTTGATCGAAGCCAGAAAATCGATTTGATGGTTCTTGGGCAGATCCGGGGCGCGACCAGCCGGATCGACATCGATCGGCTTGTTGGAATCGTCCCAGACGCCCAGCTTTCCTCGCTTGCTGACAAACAGCATTCCCTTGCTGCCGTAAAACTCAATTCCGGTATCACAATTGTGCGGCAGGTTTTTGGACCAGATGCGCATTTCAAAGATCAATTGCTTCTTCGTGCCGACGGTACCGTCACCGGACCATTGAAACACGCAAGTGGCGGTATCGGGAAACTGTTGGTCGTCGTCGAAGTAAAACTTGCCGCCGATCGCAGATGCTGTTGAAGGTAATCCCTGTGCAGAGAGTCCCCAGCGGGCGATGTCAATTTCATGTGTGCCGTCGTTACCGATGTCACCGGTTCCAAAGTTATGCCACCAGTGCCAATCGTAGTGAAATCGGTTGGGTTGAAACGGAACCTGTTCGGCCGGGCCGATCCAGGTGTCGTAGTCGACGTGCGCGGGCGGATCGCTGGGTTGCGCGTGACCGATGTTTCTTCGTCGTTGGATGTTCCACGCTTTGCAAACCAAGACGTCTCCGATGATCCCATCGCGAAGCATCTGGATCGCTCCGGCGACCAGTGGATTGGTGCGGCTTTGAGTTCCGTGTTGGACCACCACGTTGTTTCGTCGCGACGCTTCGACCAACCATTGTCCTTCGCGAAAATTGTGACTGCATGGTTTTTCGACGTAAACGTGTTTACCCGCATTGCAAGCCATGATTGCGGCGGGGGCGTGCCAGTGATCGGGCGTTGCCACAACAACTGCGTCAATGGACTTGTCGTCCAGAACACGCCGCAAATCCGACGTGACGTTTTTGGCGCCGGAAGCTTTCTGGAATTCGTTGGCCCGTTGCTGGTCTGGGTCGCAAGCCCACAGGATCGTGGCATCGTTGCGAAATCCCTGGAGCAGGTTTTTTGAACGTCCGCCGCAACCGATAAAACCGATGCGTGGCTGGATTTTGCCGGTGGCGGCACGGCCAAGATTCGAATACCCGACCGCGGAGAGGCTGATCGCCGCGCCGCGTCGAAGTACATTTCGCCTGGTCAAAGGTTGCATGTGACGAGCCCCCCGGAAGGAAATGGATCGATGATGCCATATGATGATGACGTACATCGGAAGACCAAAATTCTATATCATTTGGGTTGTCTTCGCATCATTTGAGTCGGGTCCGACGGAAATACACAGATGTCGCACGTCTGTGAAAGAATGCGAATCGACGCACGTATTCCGTGAGCCACTAGGAGACGATATGCCCTGCTACAACTCAATTGTCATTAACGCTCCGATCGACCAGGTATGGAACGAAGTTCGAGACTTTCATCATCTCGATTGGGGGCGGCCGTTCATTACCAGTTTAAAGGTCGTCGGCGATGTCCCTGGTGACCAGGTCGGTGCCAAGCGGGTGCTGAATGGTGCATTCGAAGAAACGCTGCAAGAGTTAGACGAAAGCCGGTATCGGCTTTCGTATTCCATCGATGACGGCCCGGAACCGGTTTCCAGTTCATCCGTCACGTCCTACATCGGGGCCATTCGTTTGTTGCCGATCACCGCCGATGACACGACGTTTGTCCAATGGACTTCGCAGTTCCAATCGGATGACCCCCAGTTAGTCGCTGACTTTTGTAATCCGATCTATGCCGCACTGTTGGCCTCGCTTCGGGATCATTTCCATCGCCAAACATCCGCCGGCTGAAGCGTACCGTCGGACATTGGAGATTCCGATTGCAACCATTTCTTGGCGGCCTTGTCGTCGGATAGGTAGGCTTTCCAAAATTTGACGCTGATCGTTTCGATGGCGGGATGATGGTTCGGGTTTCGCCCGCGCCGAAGAATCCCAGCGGCGTCGGAGAAAGTGTAGTGATTTCCACCGTCGAAGACCAAGTGATACTTGTCACCGTCGGGCAACGCTTTGTAAACCAATTGCCGAACCTCTGGAGTCACCGTCGGATCGATCGGGCTATTGTCATTCGTGCCTGTCATGCACAGCATCGGTCGTTCAATTCCGGCCAATGATTTTTCGGGCGACAATCCTTTGCCGGGTTGTGGGCTCATCGCCAAGAAAGCATCGATTCGTTTTTCGTCAAATGCCGGTCCGATGATTCGACGTTGACCGGCAACACCCAGTGTCGTGACCGCTCCGAAACTATGTCCGCTTAACCCGATGTGTTGGAGATCCATTTTCTGGAACAGTGGATGCTCTTTGGTTTGGTTCCATTGTTCCAGTTGGTCGATCACAAACGAAACGTCGCTGAGACGGTCGAGGGAACTTTTCAAGCTTGCCGCGTCTTTCAACGCGGAAAATTTTTCGCGCAGTGGAACGTCTTTCATCACGTCACGGTCACTGCCGTGGTGTTGAATGAAAACAGCGATGAAACCTTCTTTGGCCCATCGGTTGCCTAAGTACGGATTGCCATCGCGTGATCCACCCAATCCGTGAGAGAACAATACAACGGGGACGGCTTTCTTCTGGTCTGTGAAGTAGACGCGAATGGGTACCGTTCGATCGCGTTTTTTGTCGACCGGTTCAAAATCGGCTTTAGAGACCAACTCGGTGTTTTGTGTGTCGGCACCCGAGCAGGGCAATGCTGCTGCAAAAACAAACAGTGTCGATAGGCAGTTGCGTCGATTGACCAACATCCATTTGCGTCGTGTATTCACGATTGTCATCCCTTTGTGGGCTCGTTTTTGAACAGAGTCACTGATAAGCCATTGATACGTCAGTCAGATGATCGTTTTCGTCGGCGGCTGCAGAAGTCTTCGGTTGAGATCCGGTTGGGGGATTCGTGCCAGGCAGCGATGTCTTGGTTGCCCCCGCAATTAATTATCTGTAAATCACTGATGTCGCGCCACGGTCGGACGGGCTGGAGGTGGGCACTATTTTTCGAACTGCGGATTCTCTCGCATCGGGTCAGCCCCGACGTCATGACGCCATGCCTTGAGACGATCCAGCAGTTTTTCGGCGACGGCGTGTTCAGATATCGATAAGTCATTTTGTTCACCGATGTCGGCTGACAGGTCGTACAGCGATACTTTGCCAGTTTCGAACGATTCGATCAGCTTCCATTTTCCAGCTCGAATGACGCCGGACGGAAAACTTTGTGGGTGCTGGTTGTAATGGGGGTAGTGCCAGAAGATGGCGTCGCGTTCCAGTTCATGGGTGCCAGTTAAAACGGGGACCAGGCTGACTCCGTCAACGTGCTGGTAGGGTCGCGGTTTCAGATCGAGTGCTTCCAGGATCGTTGGAATCTTCCAGGTCCCTTCAAACGGGTAAAAGTAACTTCCCGGTGCTCCATAATCCCGCCCGCCTACGTTGACATCGAATCCCTGGTGCTGCGGGAAATAATACGTTTCGGTTCCAAGATGCCACTTTCCCAGAAACCCGGTACGGTAACCCGATTCCCGCAAGGCTTCGGCGATCGTCAGTTCTTCCAAAGGAAGGTTCGACAGATAACGTCCCTCTTGAAGTTGGTTCTTTTTCGCGTCCCATCTGCCGGACGGTAACCACTGGGTCAATAACAATCGGGCCGGGTACTTTCCGGTCAGGATTGCCGCGCGGCTAGGCGAGCAGACGTTACATGCCGCATACGCATCGGTGAACCGTATTCCGTCACGTGCAAGCCGATCGATATGCGGTGTCTTGTAATAGGCACTGCCGTAGCACCCGAGATCTTTCCATCCCAGGTCGTCGATCAAGATCAGCACGACGTTGTTGGTAGGGGCGGGTTCTGCGCTTGCCACCGGGACGAACCAGGCGACAACAAGAAGTAGAGATGCGAACGCACGTTGGATGAAATGATTAACCATGGCGATCATTATAGGTCAATCGGTCGAATCGCGGGGCCAATTGATGATCGTTGACGGAATCGACTTTCGTCTCAATCCCAGTCGTCCCAATCGTCCATATCACATCCGATACGGGTGTCGCCGAAACCTTCGAACAGGTCGGCACCTCCCATGGCAAAGAAAGCGAAGCCGATTGCGAACACAAGGGTTACGATCAGGCCGATAAACAGCTGGTTTTCAAGGATGAACGTTTCCATGACATAGGCACTCGCGACGCGTTACGAACCGGTTGGATCTGTACTCGGACAACATTACATTTGCCGACGCGCAGACCGGTACCGAACTTTCGAGAGCCAACTGACTTTTGCGATGGTGGAAGATATTAGTGATCAAAGTTCCGATCGCATCGATTGCACCAACGACCCGATGGTGTCGAGCAAGAACTCGAGCCCGAGCCCGGTGGCTCGAATCAATTTGATTTTAGGGTTAGTCGTTGATCGCTCCGCGATCAACACCTAAGAATTTTCGGGTACGACAGACTTCCAGTCGGTCAAACGGCATTACGCCGCCTTTCTTTGGGATTGATTGTCCGAACCGAGCCATTTGCAGATCGCTTTTTGGTCTTTCATCCATGAATCGCCGGTTCGGCGATCACAGAACGTGTGGAACATCAGATCAGTTGTGTCGACCAATTGGCGAATCGCATCGATCCGGTCGTCGTCGTCGAATTCTTCATCCTCTTCGAGGTGAATTTTGGCGCCACTGATTCCGAACGATTCCGCTTGCAGCACCAAATCGAATTGACGACCTTCGCGAATGATGGTCATCCCCATTTTGCGAGGCAATTTACCGCTGCGGATCGCCTGCATCGCTTCGGGTAGCTTGACCGGGCACTCGGCCGAGATCGATTCCTTGCCGGTTTCCCCAAGCGGGCATTCCAAACTGAGCGTCTTGGAAAGCATGACCGTGACTTCCGAATCGTCGATCAGCGTGATGTTGTCTGATTTCTTGTCGAGCATCCACCAAAGCCAAAGCAGAAATTCGTTGCCCAGGAAGTCCGGCGCCTGGGAATGTTCGTTCGCCCACTTGTGGCTGCCGCCCTGCCCGCCGGTGATAAAGTTAACCGGTTGCAAATCATCGACTTCGGCATACAGATCGTTGTCGATCGCCCATTGTTCGGCGAGGGCGCCTGCGCCGAGATGTCGGAGTTCAATACCGAATGCACGTTCGACCAAATCCAGACAGTGGCGTCCTGCGGTGCCCACCGATCCGCCAAACAGAAGCTGTTCGTTTTCGTAGTCCCAAAGTAGAGGGAACTGTTGCATCTTGCGATATTTTCCGGTCGCCGCCTCTGTTTCACAGCGCTGCTCGACGGCTTCCTTGGCCTCTTTGCGTTGGGCTTTGGTGATGACCCCGCCTTCGTTGTCCTTTGCGATTCCCGACAGTTCCATTTGCAACCAGGCGGCGCGGTAGGCGGCGGGGATTTGGTTGGTATCAAATCTGGCGGAAAAATGGACCGCGTTGTTGATTAAGTTTTTACTTTCGTCAAAGTCCTGGTCGAACAAGTGCTCACCGCCCAGAAAGCCGACGGAGACGTTGTCCGTTGACGAGGTCTGAAATTTTCCGGCGGCGTGATTGGTAAGGATGTCGAAATGTTCCTGGCCAAACCTGTCGGCTTCGAAACCCGTGACACTAAATCGTTGAAATCCGAGGCTACCGCGGAGGAATGGCATAAACAATTCCGATCAGTTGAGAGGTCGAGCGAGAAACAAGTGTCGTGACCTTATCGACTGTCGCCCATTCAGAATTTGTCCAGCCATCGCCAATCGTCATGATCGGCAAGGGTCGGCCAACACCAACGTCGGCACGCGAAAAAAGCCTAATTCAGCAGCGATCCGTATCGGGCTGTCGGTGTGTGGCGATTCGTCGCCGCTCCGAACCAATCCGGCGGCGTCAATTTGGGGTGACATCCATCGGAAATGTTAAAGATCTAAGACAGTGTGCTCTCGATCGTGGCACGCGGTACAAAATGATACACTAGTGGTTGCGAGGTATCCGGTTGTGATTGTTGCCAGGTCACATGCATGCCCTCGGGCCGGCTGAGGACGTCAACGTATCGGCTGCATCCGGTGCCGTGTGGACTGACAAACAACGGCGCATTTTTTGAAAGCCGACGTAGTTGATTCCAATTCTTTTCCACACTCCATGCTGCGCCGCCCAATTCTTCGCACGAGTGGCCGCGCGGGCGCGCTACCGATTCCGCATGTTGTGTGTGATCTCGAACACACTCTCCTCCGTCGTAAAAAAGAAGTTGTATATTTTGATTCGAAAATGCTCCGACCGCCGGGACATCGATCAGGCACGTCCCTCGCGACATGGCAACGTCCCAGACGTTGCCACGCGGGAAAAAGTCAAAGACGGGATCTGTGCGATTGCTCGCGATCATGTCGGTAGGCGAATCCAGTTCGATGTACCCCGTGTTGGAGCAGGTCCAACTAAAGGGGTGCGAGCAAAAGAACAGCCACGCACGGTCGTCCGATTCGTATAAGAACGGATCTTTCACATGAATCGTTGCCGGGTCATTGGACGCCAAAACCGGTTTCACCGATGCGGATGCCAAACCTTCGACCGAAGACGCTGTCAGACGGTCGATCGACCATACTCCGGTGCCGGGTTTCAGAAAGTTCTCAAAGCCGGACGGGTATCCGACGGATTCTTTTTCGGTGGACACATACAGTTCAACTTTGTCACCATTAAATCGTAGTGCCGTGCCTTCGATGGACAGTACGTTGCATCCGGCGACACCCAAGTCTTCCTTGCCAAGGCTGACAACTTTTTCGAAGTTTGCACCGTTGTCGCAGGACCTGAAGATCGCAAGTTCCAAACCTCGACTGCCGGCGGCAAGGCCGGTCCGCGAATCACCACTGTTGCGATAACGGCCGACCAAATAAAGGTCACCATTCTTACCAGCAACCATGTTTCCGCCGCCAAACCAGTAACCCGAACTGGAGGCATATGCCGGAATCAAGACCCTGGCTTGATGCTGGTCGACAAGCAGATGGCACAGGGCGATCAGTTTTGTTTGAAGGTGATGGTCAAGCATGTTTGAGTCAGACGCGACTGGATGAATTATTATTCGGCACGAAGATCGGTAAAGCTACGCCGCTGTTCATCTTCACCGTTCAACTTCACTGTTCTCAATGGGGTTTGGGTTCGGTCAGTGGTCCGTACAGATCCGGACGACGCTGTTGAAAGTTGCGACTGCGAAAACGGATTTCGCGAATGCGTTTAAAATCGATCGTCGCGGTAATGTACGATTCGGTGCGATCGGGGGCGCGAGTGATGATAAACGCTGGGCGTTTCGAGCAATCGGCGATCATCGTGCCGCTGCCGTACGCTTGGTTGGTTGCGACCATCGCGACGTGACTTTGAAACAGAATGGATTTAACGATAAAGTCTTCGACGCTGCCGCCGCGTCCGTTGATCCACACCAGTAGTTCTGCTCCTTTGAGGGACAAAATTCTGGCTGGTTCGGGAAACCAGCCGTCGTAGCATGTCATGATACCGACTTTTCCAAAATCAAAATCGAACACCGGCAGTTCTTGTCCGATCTGCATGATCCATTCGGGGTCATTTTCGATCATCCATTCGTTGGATTTGTCACGCGGAGGGTTCTTCCAGGGCAAGTCGTTCTCGTCAAAGTGATCGATCGCGGCGTGGGTCTTTCGGTACTTTCCAGAAATCTTTCCGTTGCGATCGAAAATCAGTGCCGTGTTGGCGAAGCCGTCGTCGGGCAATAATTCCCAGCAGCCTATGATCACGTAAATGGAGTTGGCTTTTGCGGCCGCGGCGATCTTGTCGGACTCGGGACCTGGGACTTGGATGTGACCGAGTACATACTCGGGAAAAACGACCAGTTGTGCGCCGTCACGTCCGGCTCTGTCGATGTATGGGACGAAGTTGTCGGCCGGTTTGAAACCATCGCGCGGTAAATCGCCTTTGTCGTAACCGCTGATTTGCACGGCAGCAATTTTGACGCGAGAGTCGGGCGGCGGCACGGGTTCCTCCGCGGCGACCCAGCGCGGCATGGTTAAGATACAAAACGCAGTGACGGCCAACGGTTTGTTGAATGGGTGGTGGTGCATTTGATTGATCGGGCTTGCGGGACGATGCTAACAGGATAACAACTGTGAATCGACCGAGCGGAAGGCGTCGCGAGTCCCGTTTTGGTGACGGTTTCCTTCGAAACGCAAAGGGTTTGGCAATGGAAATGAATTTGGCTGGGAAGCAGGTTGTCGTTTGTGGTGCGGCGCGCGGGATCGGCCGGTCCATTGCTGCGGCGTTCCGTGCCGAGGGCAGTGATGTCGTGGGGTTCGACCTGAAATCGCCGGATCTGGATGCCGATCCGTCGACCCCTGAGATCCGGTGGTTGGCCGGAGACATCACCGATCGCGACGATGTTGCAAGGATTCTTCAGATGGCTCCAGCACCGGATCACGTGGTTTTTGCAGTTGGACTTGGCAGTGGAAAGGCCGGTTCGCCGTTTTGGAATCTGGATCCTTCGGATTGGACACGGGTGATTGATGTGAACCTGATCGGCGCGGTCAATCTGGCCCACGCCTTTGCACCGATCATGGCAAAGCGGGGTTGCGGTACATTCACGTTTCTTGTCTCGGTGGCGGGGCAAATCGGATCACCGACGGACCCGCCGTACAGTGCAGCCAAAGCCGGGCTGATCAATTTCATGCAGGTTGTCGCGCGAGACCTGGCGCCCTATGGTGTTCGGTCCAACGCCATCTCGCCGGGAATGGTGCAGACAGACTTAAATCAATCCGTGTGGCGGGCTTCGCAGCAAAACTTGCCGGCGCAGGATCGCCAAAGTTATGGTGACTGGGCCGACGAAAAAATCAGGCGGGTTTGTCCGCTCGGTCGATGGCAAACGGCCGAAGAGATCGCTGCGACGGCCGTGTTTCTGGCGTCGGATCAGGCGCGCAATTTGACCGGACAGACGATCAATGTTGATGGCGGCCAAGTGATGCATTGTTGATCTCTCGACGCAGGAATAATCGCAGCGGTCCGCCCGCCCGTTGGGGTTCTACCACTCTTATTTCAATCGAAACGAAATGCAGGTCTCTTTACTTTATGGTCGCGGTGAGTTGCCGGTTTCGCTGCCCGATGATGTGGACATCACGGTCATTCGCAAACCGACGATGCCATTGCTAGATCGACCGATCGAAGCGGTGCAGGAGGCGTTACGGCACGCGGTGGGATGGGACGATCATCGGGGACTGGAATCGATCGCGTGCGGAGCGGGATCGGCATGCATTGCGATCTGCGATATCACACGCCCGGTTCCGAATCACTTGTTTCTCCGCCCGATGATTCAGACGCTGATCGCGGCCGGTGTACCGGCATCGGAAATCACCGTCTTGGTAGCGACCGGATTGCATCGGCCGAACTTGGGTGACGAATTGGCGGAATTGATCGGTGACCCGTGGGTGTTGGAAACGGTCAACGTCGTCAATCACAATGCCCTGTGTGACGCCGAGCACGTGGATTTGGGAAAAACAAACACACGGGGTACGCCCGTTAAAATTGACCGTCGATTCGTCGAGGCTGATGTACGGATCGCGACGGGTTTGGTCGAACCACATTTTATGGCCGGTTGGTCGGGAGGACGAAAAGTCATTGCGCCCGGTTTGGCACACGCAGATACGATCAGGACGTTCCATAACCACGATTTCATGGCCGATCCCGCATCGACGAACTGCAATTTGTTGCAGAATCCATTGCATGAAGAGCAGTTGCAAATCGTCCAAATGATTGGCGGAGCGTTGGCGCTAAATACGGTGATCGACGAACACCGCAACCTTTCGATGGTGAATTTTGGTGAGATCACCGCCAGTCACCGGGCTGCAGTTGTCTTCATTGAGCGGTTTTGTCGGGTTGCCGTTCCAAAGCAGTTTTCAACCGTCCTGACCAGCGCCGCAGGTTATCCACTCGACAAAACCTATTATCAAACGGTCAAAGGAATGGTGGGAGCGGCGGAGATTGTTGCCCCCGGCGGGAACCTGATCATCGTTTCCCAGTGCAGCGAAGGATTGGGGTCCCAGGAATACGCGGCGGCCCAGGCGAAGCTGACAAAACATGGACCACAGGGATTTTTGAATTCGATCAAAGGCAAGCCGTTTGCCGACATCGATGCGTGGCAAACGCAAATGCAAATCAAGGCGATGCGGAGGGGGAGCATTCATCTGTATTCGACGCTTTCAGATGACGTTCACGCATTGACGGGCGTTGCAATGATCACAGATTTGGAACGCACGGTGCAGGCATGTATCGATGCAAGTCGTTGTCGATCGATTGCCGTCATCCCCGAAGGCCCGTACGTGATTCCGTTCGTTCGGTCCGTCTAAGATTCATCACCCGCAGCAACGTCGTCCAGCGGATAGGGCAGCGGATCGCCGTTCATTTGGGCCAGAGCATTGGCGGCTGCTTTTTGTTCCGCCTCCTTCTTGTTGGTACCCCAGGCCGCGGTGTATTCGTTGCCATCAATCACCGCGCTGATCAAGAATGACTTTCGGTGATCCGGTCCCATTTCACGCTTCAACCGATACATCGGAGTGCAAGCGATGTCTCGTTGGGCTCGTTGCTGTAAGGTCGATTTGTAATTGGTTGCACCCTGGCTTTGGACCGCTATTTCGACTTCCTGTTTCAGCCACTGTTTCAGCCGGTCTCGGACGATGTCGTGACCTCCGTCCAGAAAGATGGCTGCGACGATCGATTCGAACACATCACTGACAAGGGATCGCGGGTAGCTGCGGTTGCGGGTGACTCCCCGCCCGACGATCAAGCATTCATCCAATCCGATTTGGCAGGCGATTTTTCCGCATGTGCGTCGACTGACCACTGCAGACTTGATTTTCGTCAAATCGCCTTCGTTGTATTCCGGGTAGTCTTCGTAAAGCCACGAGCAGATCACGAAACCGAGAATCGAATCGCCGAGGAATTCCAATCGCTCGTTACTGGCCAATCGGTGCGCGGCGCCCGATGCGTGCGTCAGGGCAAACCGCAGCAATTCTTGGTCTTTGAACTGATAATCGATCAATTGCTGGCAGCGCGCCAGTTTTTCGGAGTGATCCAGGTCTCCCGATTCGGTGCGCGGTGATTGCACCAAACGCACGTCATCGCCGGTGCCCGGCGGATCAAAATCGACGTCCCAGCGATTCGTGTCGAAGCGATCGCCGTCAGGGTCGCAGTCTGAATTTCCGTCGGGATCGCTGTCGTGTAGCGGCGACGACTTTTGAACCGATTCGCAGCGTGCGTCGAAATCGGGATCAGGTTCGATGGGAGTGGACAAAAGTGTGGCGTCAAAGAGGGTGTGCATTGGTTAGGCTCGCGCCCAAACAGCATCACCCGCCGGTGCCGAATCAATGGGGACCGGGCCCCATCGGATTGGCAAGCCAAACGTTGAAAGAGGTTGCGACACGAGAGGAAGAGTCATGCGGAAATTGATTGCGCACTGTCTTCCGTCCATGTCACACGCCGGCGATCGGGTTCTTGCTAAAATTGACCCGACCGCCGGTGTGCGACGAGAGAACCCTACGGTAGCAGCTGGCGGCGAGTCTGGGTAGTCGAATCAGTCCGAAAAGACGCCGGTTTCGTCTCGCGCGATTCTCCGTTCGTCCACGTCAGGGAAGGGGGAGCGAAGGAGTTGGGAGTGTGTTGCAACGCGAATGGTAACGGCATCTTGTGTCGGGCTCCGGCCCGATCGCAGCGGTATGGCTTCAATGCCGGAGGCCGAAACAAGGACTGCCGACGTCGTGAGACCTCGGAACCTTATCTGAACGGAGTCGTAAGCCCAACGTGCGGCGCCGTTGGGGCTAAGTCCGGCCTAATGTTTCGTCAATTCTAAATCTCAGGGTTATTCGTTGATCGCTCCGCGATCCGGCGTTTTGATCGCGGATCGATCAGCGACGATGAACTTGCTCAGCCCCAAATTCGAAACTAGACGAAGGGCTAGGCGTGCTCATCTACCGGCGTTACGTCTGCGTGATTGTCGTTTTGAAAAAAAATCTGAGTTCGCACCGATTTTTTGCGCGCCCGAGGGCAATCGGGCCGCACTAACATGCAGAAAGACATGAGTACATCAAAACAAATCGACGAAACGCGCCCAAATCCTGCTGCGGCTGAGAGATTACACCAGAGTAGTGACGGTGAATTGTTGGACGCCTGGACGCGAGACCGATTGTCGGTCGCATTCGCGATCCTGGTCGAACGCTATGGGCGGATGGTTTTGGCCGTTTGTCGACGCAAGTGTTGCAGCGCGTCTGATGCCGACGACGCGTACCAAACGACGTTTTTATTACTCGCTAAAAACAGTGCAAAAATTTCGCGTCCCGAGTGCCTGGCGGGCTGGTTGCATCGCGTCGCACAACGAGCCTCGATCGCAACCATTACGCGAAGAACTCAATCTTCCGACGAAGCGATTGATCAAGCAATGGACGACGATCCACTGGACCGAATCACACAACAACACGACGCCATTGTCCTGGACGAGGAGCTGGCGTCGCTGCCCGAACATTACCGTGCCGCGTTGGTCATGCACGTTTACCAGGATTACGCGTTGGAACGGATGGCCGAGCATTTTCAAACCACACTCGGCTCGATTCGTGGGCGGTTACAACGCGGTAAGAAGATGCTGGCCGGTCGTCTGCGGAGACGTGGCGTCGTGCCCGTGATGGCCGTTGCCGCGGCAGGTGCAACCGCCGTCACGGCGGGCGACGTTTCGGCCGCCAATGCGTCGCTGTTCCAGGCACTTGGCACCGGCGCCACGCCGACTCCACCGATTCCCGAAAACCTTCTCAACCCTCTTTTCAACACTGGAAGACGAATCATGACACCTTGGAACGCAATCGGCGGCGTCGCGGCCGCGGGAACCATCGCGGCAATCTTGATGACACCCGGATTTGGATCCGACGATGGCGGTCGGAGCGGTGTAAGTGATCGGACCATGCCGGTGACCATCGAGGCTGACCAAGAACCGGTGGTTGCACAATTCTTCAGCCCCGTTGCCGCGGCGCAAACGAATCCAACAGTGGTGGCAAACGTTGCCGCAGGTGAATCCGACGCAAAGGATCAAACGACCGCATCGGGCAGCGGCATGATGGACGATGCAGGGGCGGGCAGTATGGAGTCCAGCGGCACACCGATGGTAGGCGGCGGTTTTGGAGGCGGTGGACTGCCCGTTCGCAACGCTGCCAACGGCGACGGAACCACCGTGCTGCGGCGCAGTTTTCGCGCGGTTACGCCGACCGGTCCGCTGGCCGAATCGCTGAAACAGAAAATGGACGAACCGGTTGAGATTCAACTTGATGGAACCGTCGGCACTCTTTTCGCCGAGTTGGAATCACAATTGGACGTTCCTGTCATGCTGGGCGATCGAGTGATCGAGTACGCCAAACTTGATCTCACCACGCCACTGAAATACCAAGGCCGCAGCGAACCGCTACGTACGGCGCTGCGAAAGATATTAAAACCGCTCGGTTTGAAGGCTTCTATCGAAAGCGATGGATTGGTGTTGACTGCGGATCACAGCGAACTGGTGCATCACGGCATTGGGACCGATCGCTGGTTGAACGTGAACGATGAAATGATGCGCAAGGCTGACGACAAATTATCACAGCCGATCACGCTTACCCTGGTCGAAGCGACTTTGTCCGACGCCGTTAGAGAGCTGAGTGACCAATTGGAGTTGCCGATCATGATCGACCACAGGGCTCTCGAAGAGTTTGGGATTGATTCAGACGTTCCCGTTAGCGTGGATTTGAAAGGAGTCGCAGCGTACGACCTGATGGCAATCATGTTCGATGAACACGAACTGGCGCTGGGCTTTCATAACAACATCTTGACGGTGACGTCGCTCGAAGTCGCCGAGGACCGGTTGTTGACGCGTATCTACTGGCTGGAAGGGATTGGACTTGGAGGCGACTTTCAAAGCCTGCTGAATTTGATCGAGGCGACTGTCGTGCCGGACACCTGGGAGTCGCTTGGCGGAAGTTCCACAATGTCGCCTGTCCCTGGGAAACGACCGGGTTTGGTGATCAATTCCACCTACGACGTCCATCGACAGGTCGAACAATTGATCAAAGCTCTCCGCGAAAACTCGTTTGCGTTGGATGCCGTCGCAGAAGATGTCGAAGTGCCGGCACCAAATCCTTCCACAGGTGGATTTGGGGGCGGAGGATTCAGCGGCGGATTTGGAGGCGGCATGGGAGGCATGGGAGGCATGGGCGGTGGGTTTATGTAAGCCGCCCGAGACTTTAGGTTGCGACGGAATTCCAGTAGCGGAAGTCGTCAAGACTTTCGAGGATTCCTGCTTGTTGCCGAAACTCTTGACGCTTTTCCGC
>JAGQPO010000886.1 GCA_020426665.1 Planctomycetales bacterium | reverse complement strand
GGGCAACCAAATTGATTGCCGCAGTCGTCCCCGCCGTAAAAATAACTTCGCCGCGGGAGGACGCCCCGATAAACAACCGTGTCGTCTCGCGAGCCGCCTCGTACGCCGCCGTCGACTCCTCGCTCAGAGTATGGATGCCCCGATGGACGTTGGCGTAATACCGTTGATAACAATCACTGATCGCGTCAATCACCGATTGCGGACGCTGGGCGCTGGCGGCGTTGTCCAAGAACGCGAGCGGAGCCCCGCTGGCCGTTTCGCGACTGAGTATTGGAAAATCGCTGCGTATTCGGTTCGTATCCAGCGTCATTGCTTCAGCTCTCTTCGACCAAACTTGGGCCGCCAAAATTCGGTCTGTCTTCGTCGTCGTCCGAATTGCCGTCCAGAGGGGAATGCAGCGCCGACTGCAACACGCGCCACGACAGCAAACAGCATTTCTGACGGTTGGGAGTCAACTTTGGTCCAAACAGGTCCAGCATTTCGTTGGCCGTAAACTCTTTAGCTTCGTCAACGGTTTTTCCTTCGATCTTTTCAATCAACATCGACGCCGATGCCTGGCTGATCACACATCCCTCTCCGTCAAACCATGCTTCTTCGATCCGTCCGTCTCGACCAAGCCGCAGGGAAATCTGAATCACGTCGCCGCAAAGTGGGTTTTTGCCCTCATCACCGTGTGTCGCGGTCGCCAATTCTCCGCGATGGTATGGATCTTCGTAGTGATCCAAAACGTGTTCTTCATAGATGTCTTGTTCGTTTGGCATGATCTGGGTTGAACAAAAGATGGATGTCAAAGGCAAATCGCTCGCCCGGCCGGCCGCCGTGTCCTATTAAAGTCTACGTTCGTTGTCAAAAATCGACGAGGCCCAATTGGCATCCCCTCCGGCTGATTTGTCGCTTTGTTTCGATGGAAGGCGACCGAAACCGCGAAATTGTCCCCTGCCGCTCGACGAATTGGCGTTTCTTTAATTAATGTGATTCATAGGATCTTGGTGGTCCATTTCGCGAAACCTGACTTCCCTGCTGCTTGCTTTTGACCACTCCGACCAGAATTTCCGTTCATCACGCGGCACGCCCGGTCCACACGGTCGATTCAATTTCCCGTGCGTCGCCGCTTACGGTGCGTTCCGTTCCGTTAGGCCAGTTGAGTGCGGTCGATGTGGAATCGTGGCGTTCGATTCGACGTGGCCGCGGCGATTTTCGGTCTCCATTTTTCTCAGTTGCTTTTGCCCAGGCGGTCCACAGCGCTCGTGGCGACGTGGAAGTCGCGGTCGTCCGGCGAAACGATATGAGTGTTGGTTTTTTGCCGTTTCATCGCATCGGAAACAACGCATTTCCCGTCGGCCGATTCTTTAACGATGCGCACAATCTGATTGCCGCCGCGGATCACGGGATCAGCTGGGATTGGTTGTTGCAATCGCTCGGGCTGCGCAGCTATGCATTCCACGCGCTGACGGAATCGGATCCCCAGCAATTCCCTGCCCACACCTGTCACGAAACGATCCGTTCGTTTCGCTGTGACATCGGCGATGACCCGGCCGAATACCTGAGGAATCTGGGAAGCCGGCACAAAACGGTTGGTCGCCAGGGTCAAAAGACTCGCAAAATGGCGCGCGAAGTCGGTCCCGTTCATTTGGAATTGGATTGCCGTTCGATGGATGCCTTCGACCAGAATTTTCGGTGGAAACGCCAGCAGTACGCGCGCACGAATATCTTGGATCTGTTTCGGCTCGATTGGACGCTCCGGCTGATGCGGGAGCTGTTTGAAACGCCGCCTTCTGCGCTTGGCGACTCTGCATTGAACGTTCAGTGCGAGGGAAATGCCCGTGGGATTTTGTCGGTGCTTCGCGCCGGCGATCGGATCGTCGCCTCACACTTCGGGATCCTGGAGGGCGGGCTGTTACATTATTGGTTTCCGGCGTACGATCCAAATTACGCCAAGTACTCGCCGGGTACCGGATTGTTCTGTTCCATTTTGTCGGCGGCCGGCCAGCACGGCATCCGCTGTGTCGACATGGGATACGGCGAGCAACCCTATAAATTGAAACAAACCGATTCGACAGGTTTCGTGACGAAGGGCTGCATTGCTCGTTCTGTCGCATATCGCCGACTGCGCAAGATCGAAACGAAAATGATTAAGGTCGCCAAGCGATTGCCCAACAAAGAGGCGGTCAAGCGGGTGTGTCGCAGTATCTGGCCGAGTGCCGGGATTTCAAAGCTGAACTGACCAGTGGAACACTGCATGAAAACAGGTCCTGATCTTCACCAAATGAATCGACGCGCGATGCTTTCATCGCTTGCGGGCTGTAGCGTTTTGATGACGGGGTGTCCGCTCGCGATGCCGGAGTCTTTGCCGGGTGACACGGCGCAATCAAGCATTACGGACCAACCCATCGGTGCGTTGGTTGCCGAGACGTTACAAATTGAACGGCAGACTCGCGGTCTTTCGACGATGGTCAACGGTGCCTGGCAAATCTTTCACGGCATCCTCGCGTACGGAAGCGAGTTCGAAGTTGATACGCCGACAGGACGACAGATTGCGATTGACTATTTTCGCGACGGCGGAACCTGTAATGGATTCCAGCCGAGTATCGGTGATCGGATCGGAAACACCGATCGATTTGGGCTTCGCGTTGACATTCAACCGACGACAAAAGTCGGACAGGGACACCGCGATCAATGGCTGGCCGTTATCGCTCAAGCCGGATTGACCGTTGACGCGACGTGGAAAGTCCGCGACGAAGTGTTCACGATCGATGACTGGCTACATCAGGCTGAATTGGATATCCCACTGAATTACGAAGAAGAATTCAGTTGGACCTTGATTCCGCTTTCCTATTTTCGCCCGACCGATTATCGATGGAAAGCTCGTGACGGAAAAACGTATAGCACCGAGGTGTTATTGGAGGTTGAAATCGAGCACGATCTGGAGGCAAGTGTGTGCGGCGGCACTCACCGATTGATCGGTATCGCAACGGCGGTTCGCAATCGAGTCGCCGAGGGGAAGACGTTGACCGGTGTATGGAAAGATGCCAGGTCACGTTTGGACGGCGCGATCGAAATGGCACGCGTCAACCAGAACCCCGACGGATCCTATAGCACGTCCTATATGCATCGCAGCGGTTGGTGCAACGACCTGGGTGAAACCCTGGGTACGACGGGACACGTGTTGGAGTTTTTGGCAATGTCGGCCGATCGCGAGACGTTGCAATCGGAATGGGTGCAACGCAGCGTCTATCAGCTGTGCGATGTTCTGCGTCAATGCCGAGGCGTCGATCTGGAGTGCGGAGTTCTGTACCATGCACTCCACGGGCTCGTCGAATATCAAAGACAAACCGCGTAAACGTCGCGTTATTCGTAGATTGGGAAAAACGTATTGAACGCTTTTTCGCCAAAGTCGCCAGGGTCATTGAATCTGCGGTTTTGATTCAGCCCCGACAGTGTCGACATCTGCTGGTCGCTAAGTTGAAAATCAAAGATCGACAGGTTTTCTTTCATCCGATCAATGCGCGAAGTTTTAGGCACAACCGACGTGCCACGTTGGATTCCCCATCGCAATAGAACCTGAGCCGGTGTACGCCCGACTTCAGCAGCGATCGCTTTCGTTTCTTCGCGGTCCAACACCCCTTCGCCCGCTTCTGCCATGCCGATGGAAAAGTACGACTGTGCACCGAGCGGCGAAAAACCGGTCACATGGATCTCATTTTCCGCGCAAAATCGCAGCAGCTTCTCCTGGGTCAAATAGGGATGCAGTTCGACCTGTAACACCGACGGTTTAATCATCGACGACGCCATTAGGTCTCGAATCAGCGAGACGCCGAAATTACAAACCCCAAGATTTCGAACCAACCCTTTCTTTTGAAGTTCAATCAGAGCTTGCCAGGTTTCCAGAATCGGTACCGGAACTTCGACCATTTTTGGGTCTGCGGCGTCGGGATCGTGAAACCAGCCTGGGGGATACCGTTGGTCGATCGGAACGAACGCCAACGAGATCGGGAAATGGATGTGGTACAGGTCCAAATAATCCAGCTCCAAATCCGAAAGTGTCTTTTCCAGCGCACTTGGAACATCCTCGGCGCGATGGTACGTATTCCAAAGTTTGCTGGTCACCCAAAGCTCGTCACGTGTAACCAGCCCGTCGTCAATCGCTTTTCGAATTCCGTCACCGGCTTCATATTCGTTGCCGTAATCGCAAGCCGAATCGATGTGGCGGTATCCGATTTCGATAGCTCTGTAGACGGCTTCGGCGGTTGACTCTCGATCAATTTTCCACAGTCCGAGGCCGACAGAGGGAATGGAATCTCCGCTGGCAAGCTTAAATTGGTTGGTCATCAGCGTTTTTTGGGGGGGAAGAACTTGGGGCGGGCAGGTCGTTTTGTCCACATGATCCCAAACCAAAGGCGACGTGGAAAGCGGACGTGCCAATAGCGTATCATCTAGTTTTACACTTAAGTTCACTTTCTACGTTACAGCGCGACAACTAAATCGGCCGCACCTGGCTATTCTCACCTCTGCAGGCCCATGATGTCACGGGCCGCAATACCTTGTCCGAGCGAGACTTTCGGGATGGATCGCGAAGAATCAATCACACGCTCTCTGCTGATGGGACTCAGCAACGACGGACTGGAAAACGTGCTGTCCGCGTTTCAGCCTCGGTGTTTTGACGCGGGATCGACGATCGTACAGATCGGCGAAAAGGGAGACGAATTGTTCCTGATCACCGCCGGGAAGGTTCGGATTTGGTCCGGCGACGGGCCTGCGGTCGTCGAACGCACGCTCAGCATGATGGGGCCTGGTGACCATTTCGGCGAAGCGTCCGTGATTTCCGGTGGCCCCAGAACAGCGACCGTTTCCGCGGTGACCTACGTTGAAACGATGGTCCTGTCCGGCGACGATTATCGGCGATTGGTAAAGGACTATCCGCAATTGCTGGAGAACCTCAGCCGGTCGTTGACGAAGCGTTTGTCGAACATGAACACGTCGACCGGCGCAGCGTCGCAGACCAAACGCGGGGTGCATTCGTTGGCGGTGATCATCGACCACCCCTGCGGATGGCCGCTGGCCGAACGGTTATTGGGCCAGCTACGTCAAGGCGAACAATTGGTCCAGCCGCTGTTGGTGTCCGACGGGGAACTGGAGTTTGCCGTCCAAGACTTTGACCGCGACGCATTGCTGGTGCCCCATTCCGATCTGGCATACACGATTGCACGTCGAAGCCAACAGGCGTTGGTCGTCAGCATTGCCGTTGGTCCGCAATCAACCGCCGCAGCGGTGAAGGAGTCCAATCGCGTTATTTTTGCGGCCGACGCGAACACCGGTCCGTCATCGATCGCAACGACACAGCTGCAATCGATTCCGCTGCATCGTCGGCCGATCGTCGCGCTGATGTTCGATGGCCAAGCGACCACTCGTCCCGCCATGCAATTGGGCGACGCGCTTTCGGTACGCTGTCGATACATCGGAAACGGGCGGCACGCGAACTTTGACACCACTTCGGTGACACGATTGCATCGATCGCTGATCGGCAAACGGATCGGATTGGCGTTGGGCGGAGGCGGCGCCAGGGGGATCGCGCACATCGGCGTGCTGGAGGTGCTGAGACAGAACAACGTCGTGTTTGATTCGATCGCAGGAACCAGCGCCGGCGCCATCGTTGCAGCCGCCTTTGGTGCCGGGTTC
>JAGQPO010000885.1 GCA_020426665.1 Planctomycetales bacterium | reverse complement strand
CATTCCAAACGATGGAAGTCGAATCTTGGGAAGAGGTTTTCAAGAAGCTCAGTTCCTTTCGTCCGGGGTGCTTGCTGGTTGATTTCGACAGCAACCGAGATGAAACGATTGCGATGGTGCGAAAGTTTGCCGACCAAGGTATTCGATTTTCAATCGTCGGGATCACTGCCGACCGCTCACGGCGAACGCTACACCAGGCTTTGCGCAACGGGTTCGTCGACTTGGTGCCGCACCCCATCGACAGTCGGTTGTTGATCGATGCGGTTGAAGATGCGTTCAAGGCTGATTCCAGCGGCACAGATTCGTTGTGTGAAATTCGCAGTTGCTTCGGAAAATTGACACCGAAGGAACGCGAGGTTCTGCCACAACTGTTGTTGGGCGTTCCGTCGCGACGTCTGGCCAGTGAGCACCGAGTGACCTATCAAACGATCGACCGGCATCGCAAACGCGTGATCGAAAAGATGAACGTCGACAACATGACGGAACTGGCGATGAAGTTGTATCGACAGTACTAGACGTCAAAGACGACGATCAGATCGACGACTTCGTGGTTGCCAACGGTCAGCGAAACGGCACCATCGTCACAAGTCACGTTGTCTGGTAACTCTTCCAACGGACGTTCGATTCCTGATTCGTCGGCGATAAAGGCGGCGTGGGCGAAGACACAGAATTGCAATTTGACACGAGACGATTTGGGGCGTGTCTGTACCAGTTGCAACCGTGTGACCAGTTTGCCGTCGCGACGACGCTGCGTCGACATTTCGGTAACGATGACTTCGCCGGCGGAGCAATGAACGAGCCAGGCTTGTTCGGTCTTACCGGCGGATTGCTCGCCTGAATCATCGGGCGATTCGATCGCGATTACTTCGGGCGGTGCGATACAGGCGCGCGCGACCGCGACCGGTCCCGGCGTGTCAAAGGCGATCGAAATCTGGAACGAGATCGGATCGGTCTGTTTGGAACCGGTTTGCTTTCTCGGCAATCCGACCAGCGTGTCAAGAAATCGGTCGCCGACTTTGCGAAAAAGTGGTAACCCGTGCCCGCATATTAAAGTTTGTTTTTCAGCTTCGTCGATCAACACACCCAGCGGGGCGACAAATCGTTTCGAGTTGCAACTGTGAACCTTGTCCCGCACCAGCGCGCGGACGATGGATGCTTCGCCCGCGACTGCGGTGCGAACCGCGAAATAATTCCTCCACAACTCCGCAGCCGTTTTGACGTTGTGATCTGACGTTGGGGTCATCGTCCCCTGGATCTGCAGTCGTCGGCTTCCCCGCTGAAGTCGATAGGTGATTGAAAAATCGGCGATCGGATTTCCGTCGCGGTCATTTAATTGTCCGGTTGCCTGGGCTACGCCGACGGACAGGTCAGATTGCAATCTTTGAATTCGGTGGCAGGCCATGACGCCGCCGTCTTGTCCGCCGGAGATTCCTTCGGCGGCGACAAGACGCATCGAAAGTCGATTGCCGCGTGACGCGCTGAAGACGCCCGAAATGCCGCCGGTTGCTTCGTCCAACGTAACGGCCATGAATTCATTTCGAAGAATCGTTCCTTCGGCAATCCCCTTGTTGCCGCCGGTCAATCGTTTCCACAGTCCCGCCCCTTTGATTCGATGGTTTCCAGTCAGGCGTGTGAATCCCATTGCCGGCACGTCGAATGTGACATCGCAATCGCCATGGCCGGCATCCGATGTGGCATAGATGTATTGCTGTTCGGAAGGCGCGCCGCCTTGTATCACCGCTTGCTGACGTGTGGCGACGCAGTGGGGATTAAAGCAGATGATGTCGCGGTGACGGTTGGCGGTTGTCGAAGCAGCGGTGGAATGGTGTTGGGAATCATGCGTGTCGACGTCGTCGTTGTCGATAGGCTTGGCGACGACGCCGATCGCCTTGCAAATCATTGACCTGCTGTTGTCATGTTCGCCATCGGCATTTTCGTCGACCGGAGAGTCCGCTAATTGCGGGTTGGCGAGTTGTGCGATTGCGGCGGACATTCGTCGCGTTTCTTGGCGAACCGAATCTGCAAACGCGTCGGCCATGGATTCAAACGTTTCGCCGGACTGGGGATCTGCCAATCGTTGTGCAATCGTCGCAGCCGATGTGCTGGAAATCGCATTGAGCGATCCGTGATGGTAGGGCCGTTCGCCATCGGTAAAGTATTGGTGCAGCGTCCAAAAACGTCCCAACGCGACGCTCCATGTCGCGGCGCGACAGAGGTCCATAAAGCTATCGCAGACACGTGAGGGCCAATGAACCAACAGGGCGGTTGCGATTTCGCCGGAGTCGATCGATTCGCCAAGCTGTGAGCCGAGCGACAAGAATGCAGCGTCGCTGGCGGCGTCGATTGGCTTGGCCGTCAATGCTTCGATTTCAGCGCCGCCGCCGGAGACGATGACTTTTGATTCGTCGCCGAAACCGGTCCCGGCGGAAAAGTCGATGGGGATGACGCCCTTGTATCCCAGTCGCGCCAACGCCGGAATCAAGTCGGCGGGAGTCATTCCCGAGAGTCTCGCGTAGACCGTAGGAGACTGACCCAGTGCGCGTCGGGCCAGTGCCGTGCCGGCTTCGAACGCGTGCTTTGCCGAAGCGCTTGTCATCGCATCAAGGCAGGTGGATTGGTGATCCTGGTCATCGGAGCCGCCGCCCGCCCAGCCGATGGTTTCTTCCTCCAGTAACTGGACCATCGACGCGTATGGGTTCTCGGGTGTGGAGTCGTTTTGGGCTTTGCACAGTGTGGCTGCGACCTCGCCGTCAATCAAAATGTTTCGTGGTGTTCCCAGGACACCGTTGTTGGGATTGTCGCCGCGGGCACTGTTCCTGGTCCGGTCGATCCAGCCGTCTTTGATGGATGCATTTAAAACATTGGTGGTCAAAAGCGTTAAATCGATCAGGTGCGGATCGCTGGAAAAATAGTGGTCGCGTTCCTCGGACAAGCAATCGAATACGTCGTGTAATCCTTCGGCGGCTGCAGCGGCATCTCGATCGCGAAACGCCTTGGCGGCGGCGGTGACGCGGTTCTGCAAATGCAATTCATCCAAGTTGCTGGTGTAACGCAGTCGACGCGTCATGATTTGAATTTGCAACGACAGGTAACCCGCGGCAAAAAAATCTTCGACCCCGATGGTGCGTCCAGAGAATTCGATCGGCGTCGCGGCGGGATCATGGCTGTCCAGTCCCAGCTCTGCCATCATGGCTTGCCGGTCGGCACCGGTCACCCAGATGCAGGACGGGTTGGCTTGGCAGCGACGTTTGAAATCGCTCGTGACTTGGCCCATCGACGGTTCCGGGACGACGATCACTCGGGGCCCGTCCGGAGTGGGTGGTGCGTCGGCCCGGTACCAAGACGGTAATTGTTCGGTCTGTGCCAACAGCAGGGGGTGCCACAAAACGGTCCACCCGGCCAACAGACTTCGCGCCGCCGAATCGGGGCCGCCAACAGGGAAATCTTCCAGGGTTGCAGACGGCAGAAGTACAGAGCACTCGTCGAACGGAGCCATAGATTGTCAAGCTTGGTGAGAGGGGGAGTGGGGCACAGGTCAGCGAGTACTGCGGCGACCGGGAAAGTCAACTCCGGCACAGTACGTGAGAGTTTGACGGGGAATGTGGATCCCGCAAACCCGCCCACTGACGTACTAAAGCGCTGAAAACCCAACTGGACAGGTGACAAATAATTTGACGTCAGACCCCGTCGACGGATAGACTATTCACAGATGGGGCGTCATTTGAAATTATTTTGACCATCGTTGCTTATCTCCTTTTCTTCGTGCCGACTGATGCACCCGCCAGCGGGGTGGGCGCCGCGGCGGTACGACAGCGGCATTGAAATTCATCGGTTTGCAGACGTTTGGAGTGATCGGACCACTGAAATCTGCGTCAACCAGCACATTCGGACTCACTTTCACATCGGATTTGCACCAACCTGGGCGGGTGGTCGTGGAGCCGGCGCGGTGTGCCGAGTACCCTGCTTCGGCCGGCGGAGATGCATTTTTGTTGATGCTTGGCATATTGGGCTTCGATTTCTGCCACAATTCCAGCAAAGATCACCCAAGGGTTTTCGTGATCGATCGTTTATTCCTCTGTCGGCACTGGAATATTCGGCACTGGAATATTCGGCACTGGAATATTCCATGCGGAGAGACGAAAGCCATAGCGTCGCTACCAATCCGAACCGTCGATCTCATTCACCACCTTTTCCTTAGCGTTTAAACATGGCCAAGAGCAATTCTGTTTGGGGAATCGAAATTGGACAATCAGCCCTCAAGGCGCTGCGTTGTTCGCTGGTCGACGATGAAGTGGTCGCCGACGCGTTCGACTACATCGAATACCCCAAGATCCTCAGCCAGCCCGAAGCGGTTCCGGAAGAGTTGATTGCCGATGCAATCAACCAATTGATGGAGCGCAACGAGGGGATGAACGAAAAGATTTGCATCAGCGTTCCCGGCCAGAGCGGTCTGTCAAAGTTCTTCAAACCACCGCCGGTCGAAGTGAAAAAGATCGCGGATCTGGTGCGGTACGAGGCGCGGCAACAAATCCCCTTTGAGCTTTCCGACGTCGTCTGGGATTACCAGATGATGCCCGGCAGTATGGTCGAAGACGGTTACGCCTTGGACAGCGAAGTCGGGCTTTTCGCGATGAAACGTGAGCAGGCCAATCGCCAGCTTGCCCCCTTCGACGCCGCGAATTTGGAAGTCGACGTTGTCCAGATGTCGCCGATCGCGCTATACAACATGGTCGCTTACGACCGCATGAATGACCGGTTGGAAGGCGAGATTTTCAATGCGGACGATCCGCCCAGTTCCAGCGTTGTCCTGTCGATCGGCACCGACAGCTCGGATTTGATCATCACCAACGGCTTTCGAATTTGGCAACGAAGCATGCCGATCGGCGGTAACCACTTTACCCGCCAATTGACCAAAGATTTGAAGATGACGTTCGCCAAGGCCGAACACATCAAACGCAATGCACGCGAAGCGGTCGACCCGAAGCTGATTTTCCAAACGATGCGACCGGTCTTCAATGACTTGGTCACCGAGGTGCAGCGATCAATCGGGTTCTTCCGCAGCATTGACCGCAAGGCTGACATCACCGAATTGTTGATCACCGGTAACACGGTCAAAATGCCCGGTCTGGCCGCTTATCTGGGCAAGAATCTTGGATTCGATGTCCACACGTTGGACCGGTTCAACCGACTTGGCGGCGACGATGTATTGGCCATCCCCACATTCCGTGACAATGCAACGACATTCGCCGTTTGTTACGGCTTGTGTCTACAGGGTTTGGGGATCGCCCAGATCCACGCCAGTCTGGTCCCGCAAGAAATCTTGACTCAGCGGATGATCCGGGCCAAGAAACCGTGGACCGTTGCCGGTCTGGCTTTTTTGATGTTCGGGCTTTCGGCCAACTATTACTTCACCCAAAACAGTTATCAAGAAAGTCACCCCGACATCTGGAAAAGCGCCAACGTCGCCGTGACCGCGATGGAGGGTCTCGCGGAAGAGCATCGCAAGACAGATGGTGAACTGGAAAAGAAACTGACGTTCCTGAACGCGGTCGGCGAAGAGATCACCGGCGACGCGGAAAATCGAGTGCTGTGGATGGAGCTGATCCGCGGCGTGAACCAGATGATTCCGCGTGGCAAATACGAAGGCTTCGAGGATGGCAAGCTTCCCAGTCCCAAAGAGTTGCCGTACAAAGATCGTATCGATTTCCAAATCACTTCGTTTGAAACAAAGTACTACGATGATATTTCGCCATGGTACACCAAGCGGGAAAAACGTTTCGCCGACGAAAAGGCTGCTTGGGAGCAGCAAATGGGAATCAAAAGGGCTCCCGGTGAAGCACCGACCCCGATCGTGCCGCCGACAGGAGCTTATTGGGTCATCGAGTTGCAAGGCTATCACTACTTCAATGATCCGGACAAAGTCGGCGAAGATGGGAACAACCACACCCGGAAATACTTGACCACCGCCTTCCTGGACCCCAGTCGTCTGCCGCAGGATGTTGCCAACCGAGTCATTCGTTTGCCCAATCCCAACGACCCGACTCAAATCGAAGAGTACACGCCGGCTGAGTTGGGCATCAGTTACCCGTTGATGCTGGATATCGAGGACCCGGTCGAGGAACAAGTCCCGAATCCGGACTACGAACCACCGGTCACGGGAATTGGCGGAGTTGCCGCTGCCGCAGCGGCCGTCGTTGATCCAAACGCCGAACCACAGTTTTTCACGGCGCAACGACTGGATTTCGTGTTCCAGTTTCTTTGGA
>JAGQPO010000884.1 GCA_020426665.1 Planctomycetales bacterium | reverse complement strand
TTCCCGGTAGTTGTTGAGGTCTGTCTCCATCGACCGACCCTCGGGAAAACGATTTTCCCAGACAAAAATGGCTTTCCGACCCGGCAGCTAGACAATCAAAGCGTTGAGTATTTGGTGACCTGTGGTGTTTCGTAGGTGACGGTTTCCCCCCAACGCGTCAGATTCAATGGATGAATCCTTGTTTGTAAGCTCCTTCGCGACCAGACTGCCCGCGCACGGCCGGCAAACTTGTCGTTCGGAATCCCCACGCTCTGCCAAAACAGAATCACCTCCCCACGATGATCGCAGAACATACCTCGACGCCGCGAACCAACCGTCGTACCCAACAAATCGCGAGGGCGCAAGCACACCAGCCTCTGGACGTGCTCGGTGCGATTTGGCGCTACCGATGGGCTGTGATCTTGCCGGCGATCGTATTCGGCGTGGTCGGTTTTTTGGTTTATTTCAAGACCGAAGAAACCTATCGCAGTAGCACGCGATTGATGGTGGAGTCCAATCATCCGCCAATTCTGGACACGATGACGGGCGAAGTCATCGGCGGCGTACCGGACATCGAGGTCTTGCAAGCCCAACTTTACAGCGACACCGTCGCTGAAATGGCGTTCAATGACCCCAACATGCAGCCTCATCAAGCGTTATACAACAACAGCTTGGACCAATTCATCATTGACGTTCATGACCAACTTGAATTGGAACCCGAAGTCACTGACGTCAACGCAGCGCAGTCATTGATCACGCTGCTGCACTTTGATTCGAACAACAAGGAGCTTTGCGAAGCTGCGGTCAAAGCATACAGCAAGGCACTGCAAGATTACTACGACCAGCGTCACCAGGGGACTCAAGAAGACTTGGCTCGTCTGATCGAGACGGCAATCCAATCGATCGCGCCCAAATTGAGCGAGATGGAACGTCGTTACAAGGAGTTCCGTCGAGACGCACCGCTGATCTGGGATGAAGAAGGTCACGCGAAGAATCCCCACCGCGATCAACAGCAGAATCTAACTAAACAGCGTGCCACCCTTTATCAAGAGCTTCGCCAAGAGCAAAAAACGCTCAACTCCATGCAGACCGTTGCGAAGCAGTCCGAGGATCCTCAGATCGCTCTGAATGTGATGAGCCAATTGTTGGGAGTGAAAGTCAGCTCAGTCGCACAGAATCGCGAACCCGATCCGACAATCGGAGACAGCATGCTTGCGGAAATCGATCTTGAAAAGACGTTGTTACCTCTGATCATCGCAAAGACCCAAAACGTTTCGCAGTACGGGCCGTCGCACCCGACCGTGAAAGCGATCGACCAAGAACTGCAAACTTCGCGTGAAGAATTGTTGCGATTGGTGCGTGAGCAGGCCGACCGAATCACAAAATTGCGTCGCGAGTGGTACGAAGATTTGGGAGACCCCGTCGTTCGTGCCAAACAGACGGTCGATGCGGTGATCTATGCCCACGAAGCCAAGGTGGCGATGCTGGACGGGTTCATCAAAGAACTGGACGAGCAAATTGCGACGGAAAAAAAGCTCGCAGCCGAGATCTCTCAGTTCGAACTCGACAACGAGCAAATGGTTCGTGAGATGGACCAGTTTCGCGATCTGAAGAATCAACTCGAAGAGAACATGGGCAAAGCCCAGCTATCTGACGACGAGAGTGTGACTCAGATCGTTGAATTGATGAAACCCAGCAATGCCTCGATCGTCGGGCCCAGCATCCTGAAAAACTGTGGACTTGGCACGTTAATCGGATTGCTGTTGGGCAGCGGGCTGGCGCTGTTACTTGAGAAAAATGCCAACACGTTCCGTGACCCCGACGAAATCAGCACGTTACTGGGCGTCCCGATCCTGACACACATCCCGTTTTTCCGAGGCAAACGCCGCAAAATCAAGAAGGGCGAGGTCGATCCGTTCAAGACCTTGACCACCGATTTGGCTGTCGTACATCAACCTTCGTCGATTGCGGCCGAGGCGGTGCGATCGCTGCGAACCGCGGTGTTTTTTGACACCAGCAAAATCCAGGGCGGCAAGGTGATCCAGATCACCAGCCCGCTGCCGGGCGATGGCAAGAGTACCATCGCGTGTAACTTGGCATGCTCGATCGCTCAGAGCGGCAAACGAGTGTTGGCGATCGATTGCGACCTTCGCCGTCCCCAATTGACGGACAATTTTGATTGTGACGACAAACTGGGTTTGACAAATGTACTCAACGGCGAATGCGAACCACTTGAAGCCGCACATGCGACTCCGCTGCCGAAGCTGTTCATCATGCCCTGTGGCCAAATCCCGTCCAACCCCGCCGAGGCGTTGTCATTGCCTTTGATGAATGAATTGCTGGACTATCTCCGCGAGCAATTTGATTACATCATCTTGGATACGCCTCCGTTGTTGGTTGTCACCGACCCCAGCATCACCGCCAGCATGGTGGACGCGTTGATAATGACATTAAGAATTCGCCGCAAGAGTAAACCCAATGCGGTCGAAGCCTTGAACATCCTTAACGGTGTCGGTGCCAATGTGCTTGGAATCGTGATCAACAATTCCGACGAAGCCGGTGCGGCCGATGGGTACCGTGGCTATGGTTATTACAAATACGGACGTTATGGCAGCAGTTATTACCGCCGCAACGGCCAGTCCCTGGGCACCAGTGTCGCGGTCACTGCCAACAATTCACTGCGTCAACCGCGTACGATGAATGCGAACGTCAACGGAAACGCGGCGCCGGCAACAGGCAAGAACGGCAGTGCGACGGCAAAAGCAGCCACGCCGCTTCAACCTCGTTCGACAGGAACGTTGCTGGCCGACCCGCCCGCGCCCCACGGAAAGCCAAAAGATTCGCAAAGCTCTTCGATCGTTGAAGCTGAATTCGACGATTGAATCCGAGATCCGAACTCTCTCCTAACATTCAATTGATTTTAAATGTCGACGACCAATTCGACAGGTTTGTACACGTCAATGCTTGACGGCATCGACCAACCGGCTCAGGGCGTATCAGGCCCGAACCCGAATTGGCGATGGTTCTGGCTGGGTTTGCTGCTGGCCTGCGCGCCGCTGCTGATTCCGTACTTCGTCAGCATGTGGGCCAACCCCACCTACCGTTACTTCCCGTTCGCTATCGCGGCGGTCATGTGGCTGGGCTATCACCGCAGTGACGGCAAATTTTATCCGCCGCGCAGCTGGTTCAGTTGGGGCGCGATCGCCGTCGGGATCCTGTCGATTGTGTTTGGGACTATTGTCCAGTTTCCATGGTTTGCCGCGGTCGCGCTGGCGATATTTTGCACGACGATGCTGTACGCGATGCGCGGTCCGGATGACGAAACTTTGGTGATCCTCGTTTTGCCCCTGTTGACCATCGTCCAACTGATTCGCGCCGATGCATTGCTGGTGCGATGGCTGCAAAACTTAACAACATGGATGTCCAGCGTGCTTCTCGATACGCTGGCGATCCCACACGCGGTGACCCATAACATCATTCAGTTGGCCGACCGCGAACTTTTTGTCGCCGAAGCCTGCAGCGGAATCCAGTCGGTCTTTACACTAAGCTTCCTCGCATTCTTGATCATCGCATGGCGACGGCGGCGATTCTGGATGGCCCCTCTTTACTTGGCCATCGCGTGTCTGCTGGCCGTCTTCGCCAACGTCATGCGTGTCACTGTCGTGGCATTGGTGCAAGACTCCTATCAATTTGATTTGGCTCAAGGATGGCCACACGAGTTGTTAGGGTATGTCGCACTAGCGATCGCATTCGGTTTTCTGCTTTCGTTTGATCACCTGATTGCAACGTTATTGCACCGCATTCCAGAGGAAACCGAAATCAATCCACTTGTGATCGCATGGAACTACTGCTCGCTCTCCCCCGCCGAAGAAGAAACCGGCAGAGGTACACAGCGGAGCGTCGCAGATTTATTGGCGCGAGACCAGCGTAGCGGGGCGTTTGCGTGGGCCCAATCGTTGGTCGACAATCGAATCGCCCAAATCTCGTTTGCGTGCCTGGCCGGAGTCGTCTGTGTTGCTTCGTTGATTCAGGTTATTCGATCCCGCCGCCCCGCCGATTTCATTGGAGGTGATAGCGAACTGGTGTTTGACCCGGCACCGGATCTGATCAACGACTCGCTTGAATTCCTGACCGTTGTCAGCCACGAAGCAAACCGCAACTTTGAAATTCCCAGCCTCGGTGCAAACTCGGATGTGTGGGAATGCAAGTGGGATGACACAAATGACATGACCGTCCAATTCGTCCTCAGCCAGCCCCACAAGGGTTGGCACGAGCTATGCAACTGCTACGAGCGTTTGGATTGGTTGTTGTTGGATCGCGATATCCAATCGCCTGATGAATTTGATTCTTTCGAGGTCGTGGCAGACAGCCCCGACGCGATGACGTCCACGTATGTCATTGCCCGATTCAAACGGGGGCCGACGCAGTACGGCTATTTGATCTTTGCGGGAATCGGCAGTGACGGAACGTTAGTTGACGCGCCGGACACTCTTTCAGCATTCACACACCGTGTCTGGAACCGAATCGACACCACCGGCGTTTGGGACCAAAACGAAGTCATCATGCTCCAGATGTTTGTCACTTCTGCGGGCAAGTTAAATCCGAAGAAACTATTGAGTCTGCAAAAGGAGTTTGTTGCCACTCGGGCGCGTATCGCGGATGCGATCATCAAAAACGCTGGGCGCGAATTGCCGGCTCATAAGGAACGACTGGCGTCATCGAAATCGGACTCCGGCATCGCAAAACCCAACCAAGAGTTTTCGGTCACGGAGGCCAATTAAGATGCATCCACTAAATCCTTTGACGTGGATGCGTTGGGTCCGCGAGTTTATCCAGAGTTGGTTCTTAGGAATTCCCTGGCGTGATGCGCCCAAGGCGATTCCGGCGATCATTCTGTCGATCGTGCTTTTCACAACCGGTTTCATCGCTTTCAGTGGCGGAGCAGGCTGGCGAAACCGTTTGCTGAACCGGCAATTCCGGGTTGCATTGGAACGCGATGATTTTCCGACCGCGGAGATCGTGATACGTCGGCAATTGGAGGCGGACCCTTCCAACTTGGACCTGATGTATCGATTCGGGCTGGTCCGTCAAAATCTGGGATCGGATGACGAATGTAAACTTGTTATGCAGGGTTTGCTTAGCAAACGATATTTACCAGCGGCGAAGTGGCTGCTGGAATATCAAATCATTGGTAAAAAGTTAACCGACTTTGACGAAGAAGAATTGGCCGAAGCCGGTCGCGTTTTGGAATTGATCACCGATCGCGAGCCGGAAAACCGCAACGTCAAAATGATGTATGCGAATTATTTGATCTATGAAAAGAGATTTC
>JAGQPO010000883.1 GCA_020426665.1 Planctomycetales bacterium | reverse complement strand
AAAAGCGCAACTTCAAAACCAACGTAGTCGGCGTCGCGACTACTTTGCGGTCAGCCCTGAAATCCAATCACCGGCCGAGAACCTCAGCCGGTCACGTTTCTTGTCGATGGCTTTGTTGATTTTGTCGTGAAGTTTGCCGTTGAGATCATCCAAGAAAACTTCCTTGACGATCGCCTCGGCAATCTCGCCCCAGGTCTCGGCCACTTCGCCCCCGATCTTGCTGACCCGATCCACATGCAGTGAATCCAGATGCAAGGTCGCCGAGGTCACTGTCGGATCGATCACGATCGCCGGCGGCAACACCGAGTAATCGGGATAACTGCTCAATCGCCCTTCCATCGTCATGTGAATGTTCATGTGCCCCGTGACTTCAACGCTGTACAACCGCGCGCCCAAGTTCCAGCGCTCGATGCGCGCGGTAAAATCCAGCGGACTCGCGAGGTCACACTCAATCGTCCATCCAGCCGAGCCGGCTTCAATTGCCGGCGAATGCTTGACCGATCGAACGGTTGCTACGACCGGTGGGCGGGCTGTTGCGTCGCCCGGAAAACTGATTTGGTAATGTGACTGCAACCCGTGGCGCACCTCACGCCAACGCCGATTTGTCGTCACCCGCAAACCGTCTCGCTTGATGCGAACACCCGACCAAATCCGTTTCGTTTTCCCCCAATTCTTTTTGCCGTTGTACTCGTGCGGCATCACGCCGATCGCCATATCCACAAGCGATTGCACCGTTGCCCGCGCCTGATCGGCCGACATGGTCGAACCAATTCCATTGGGTTCGACGGTTGCCTGAGGATTTTCAGCGAATGCCAGATCGGCATATCCGATCAAAATCAGCCCGACTAGCGATAGACGACCGCAAAATACACTCCATCGCGACCGGTCACCATTGCGGCTCCTGCCGCTGACATGTTTGGATCGCTGGTGTAGCACGCGGAAACTCCGTTGGGTGAAAACGAGCTGGACCAGCCGACTCCTTCATAGCGGCCGGGGGCAAATGATCCTGGCGGATGGGACTTTAAACCCGAACTGGCCATTTGTTGAGCACGCCGCTCGGCAACCGCTTGCAATGCAGGGTCATATCGCAGGCTACGCAGTCCTTGTCGAGAGCGCTGGCCATTTAACATCGACAAAACGTTCTGCGCTCCTGCACCCAGACCACTGACGACCTGGTGAGAAACTTGAGCCACCGGCCGAGCGACCGCAGCCACGGTTGTGGTGACAGGGCCTGTCGTCGCCAATGGAGTGACCACCGGCTGTGACGAGTGGATTCTGCCGCATTTCGGGCATACGTAGCTCGTAGCAACAGGCTGTGAAGCCGCCAAGACGGTTGTTTGTGATGATGAGATGACCGGGGAGGTTGAAGCCTGTGCAGCGGCGTTCTGAACAGGAATCGAGACGCAAAACAAGGTTCCAAAAAAGAACACCGGGGCGGCCAGGCAGCGAAAATGTGGTCGGGCAAGCAATTGCACGTCCGTTTCTCCTTTTTTGCAAAGTGCGGTACTGGCCGACGCGTGGGAAAAGAATAGACGCTAATCTGGCCAGGCACAGCGTCCGACATTCGGACGCCACGCGTGAATCGGCCGCAAAGCATCCCGATCGAAACCCGTTAGGGAAGGGGCAAGATGGGGTGAATGCAAAACTTTTGCGGGTCAGGTCCTTTTGGCACGCCCCTAACCAATTCACACCAACACCTTACGTCGACGGACAGACCAAGCAGAAAATTTTCTCAGGGTGTTAAGATGGGTGTTCTGTGGTGTCTGGGTGGATTCATTGGCGTTTAGTGTTCCGTCAACATTTGATTTTGGGGTAGTGGAACTCGTCAAGAGTTTCGACTCGTCCGGCAATTCACGAAAGTCTTGACGACTTCCCCTACGTTCCCATTAAGAACTGACGCATTCGGGTGATGAAATCGAATAACGCGCACTATGTTCACCTGCCAAAGGCTCTTTAACGACTGCCGGAATCCGCTGAATCCAAGCAGTTCATCACCCGTTTGATGGAGGGACAAAAGATGTGGGTTCGCAAACGCATCGATATCTCGACAAACGACCTTGTGCGTGGGCTTGCCGGTTGTATTCGGCCTGGAGGCAGGGGGGATGTAAGTTTGCCGGAGTTGCCAAACCGATTCGTGGCTTGCCTTTCCATTCGAAGCGGTTTCGATTCGCTGCTGTCGGCGGTGGATTGGCCGCACGGAAGCGAAGTCCTGATGACAGCGATCACGATCGGGGACATGCCTCGCATCGTTGAACATCATGGCTTTCGCGCCGTGCCGGTGGACATCGCACCGCAGACGCTTGCTCCGAGCGTTTCGGGAATCGAAAGCTTGATCACACCGCGTACACGCGCGATCGTGGTCACGCACTTGGCCGGTGGCACGATCGAACTCGGGCCGATTCGGAGGCTATGTGACGATGCCGGGTTGATGCTAATCGATGACCGCGCCCAGGCATTCGTGGGAACCAGGGAGATGATTTCCTCCAGTCGCCAGGCGGACGTATCGATGTGGAGTTTCGGGCCGGTGAAAACCGCAACGGCGCTGGGAGCCGGCGTGATTTCGGTTCGCGATGAATCACTTCGTCAACGTATGCGCCAACGTCTGACCAGTACCCCAATCCAAAGTCGATTCGCCTATGGCCGACGAATTACCAAGTATGCCGCTATCGGATTGTTGTCCCAAAGGACCGTATCAGGGGCAATCGCCCAGGCGTTTCGTGTGACGGGCCGAGATCACGATCAATTTGTTGCCGAAATGGCTCGTGGGTTTGCAGGCGATGGTTTCTTTTGTCGTATTCGCCGCCAACCTTCTCCGCCACTGATACGGATGCTTCGTAACCGCGTCGGGTCATATGATGGCTCATCGATCGAACATCGGCGTAATGCCGGCAAATTGTTAATTCGTGAGCTTGACGGAATCTTGCCCGTACTGGGTGACCAGATGATCGATCCGACCTATTGGTTTTTTTCAGTCTTGGCCGAGCAACCCGAACCGTTGATCCGATCCCTTTGGCGAGCCGGGTTTGACGCAACGAATCGATCATCACTCCGTCGCGTCGGTGCCGACGACACGAATCGTTCGATGGTCGCCGACCTGATTCTAAAACACATGGTGATGTTGCCGATCGGCGGCGGCATGCCCGGGGAAGAGATTAAACGTATGGCGTCTGTCATTCGCGAAGCGAAACCGGTATCGCCGGGGGGGATTTAAGTTCCAGGTTCCAGGTTCCAGGTTCCAAATTTGAGGTTTGAGGTTTGCTGACCTTAACGGCATCTATGTATTTATTTGCACGCGAGTTTGCCCAACGGGCATTCATAACCACAGCCTGGGGTCAGGGAACAAGCGA
>JAGQPO010000882.1 GCA_020426665.1 Planctomycetales bacterium | reverse complement strand
TGATGCACAAAGCGACCAACTGGGGTTTCGTCTGGTCCGCAACACTGATGCTGAATTTGTTCGCGTCCTCCCTGGTGAGCGCACAAGTGACCGGCACGCCGGAGGAAGCCCGTGCCATCGCCAAAGAGGCCTACATCTATGGCTTTCCCATGGTGGACCATTACCGCATCCAGTATTCCTACTTTCAGGATAAAAACGATCCCAATTACAAAACACCTTGGAATCATCTGATCAATGTCCCTCGCGTCTATACGCCGGAGGACACGGCCATTCAGACGCCCAATTCGGACACGCCCTACTCGTTCATCGGCATGGATCTGCGCGCCGAGCCCCTCCTGCTCACCGTGCCGAAGATCGAGAAGACTCGCTATTTCACGATCCAACTGATCGATGCCTATACGCACAACTTCGCCTACATCGGCAGCCGGACGACCGGCAACGACGGCGGCATTTATCTGATCGCCGGACCGACGTGGAAGGGCGAGAATCCAGACGGAATCAAGGAAGTGATCCGTTCGGAGACCGAGTTTGTCTTCGCTGCATTTCGCACCCAGCTCTTCAACCCGTCGGACCTGGACAACGTGAAGAAGGTCCAGTCCGACTACAAAGTGCAGCCGCTTTCGGCGTTTCTCGGTCAGCCGGCCAAAACGGCGCCGGCGATTGATTTTATCAAGCCGCTTACGCCCGAAGAACAAAGAACGTCACTTGAATTTTTCACCATTCTTGATTTCGTTCTGAAGTTCTGCCCAACACATCCTTCGGAACGGAAACTGATGGAGCGTTTTGCCAGAATCGGCATCGGCGCGGGCGAGACCTTCGAACCAAGCAAGCTCTCGCCCGAAATGCGCACAGCCGTCCGGCAGGGGATGGCTGATGCCTTGGCCGAACTCGCAGCACTGCAGAAACGGATCGATGCGAAAGAGGTTACGTCCGGTGACATGTTCGGCACACGCGAGTATCTGAAGAACAATTACCTGTATCGCATGGCCGCCGCCGTCAATGGCATCTATGGCAACTCGAAGGATGAAGCAATGTATCCTTTGCTGGTCCTCGACGACCAAGGGCAGAAGCTGGACGGGAGCAAGCAATACACGCTGCGCTTCGCAGCGGACAAATTGCCACCGGTCAATGCGTTCTGGTCAATGACGATGTACCGAATGCCGGAGATCCTACTCGTCGACAATCCGATCGACCGTTACCTGCTCAACTCACCGATGCTGGAACAATTCAAGCGTGATGCCGATGGCGGGCTGACGCTCTACATCCAGAACGAATCGCCCGGCAAGGACAAGGAATCCAACTGGTTGCCCGCGCCGAAGGGTGGGTTCATGGTCGTCATGCGACTGTATTGGCCGAAGAAAGAAGCCCTTAGTGGTCAGTGGACTGCGCCAACGGTTCGACGAGGGAAATAATCCAATCGATAGACCGATCGTGCGAATCTTCAATTCCCGATCGCAGATGTGATTGCTGTTATGCAAACAAGTTTCGAGGATAGAAAATGATGAGAGATTTTTGTCGTATTTGGTTGGTCGGCGTCGTCCTATTGACTGCCCAGCCGTTTGTTTTGGCTGCGGACCAGGCAGCGGACAAGGCCGCCATTGAGAAGTCGATTGAATCCTACACCGCTGCCTTCAACGCGGGCGACGCCAAGTCACTTGCGGAACACTGGGGGCCGGAAGCGGTTTACACCAACCCGCTCAGCGGTCAGCAAGTCGAAGGACGCGAAGCAATCGCGAAGGAGTTTGAAGCCATCCTGGCAGAGACAAACGAGACAAGACTGATCGTTGATGTTCAATCGATCGAATTCGTTTCTCCCAGCGTCGCGATCGAACGTGGTATCGCTAAATTGGTGCCCAAGGATAGCGAGCCGACCGAAAGCACGTACTCAGCTGTCCATGTCAAGCGAGATGGGAAATGGCTGCTGGATCGGGTCAGTGAAGAGCCGGCGCCGACCGTACCGGAGAGTTACCTGCACTTAAGAGATCTTCAATGGATGATCGGCACGTGGATCGATACCGACGAGCAATCGACGGTCGAAACGACGTGCCAGTGGGCCAAGAACCAGGCCTTTATCACGCGAGCTTTCACGGTGACGGTAGCGGACCGGATTGACATGTCGGGCATGCAGATCATCGGTTGGGATGCGAGCACCGGCAAGATACGTTCGTGGGTCTTTGATTCCGATGGCGGGTTCGGCGAGGCGACGTGGACCAAGAGGGAAAACCGCTGGATCGTTGACGCCGCCGGCACGCTCCCCGATGGCCGCAAGACTTCGGCCGTGAACATTATGACCTTGGACGACGACACCACGATCACCTGGCAATCCACGGGGCGTGAATTGGATGGTGAAATCTTGCCCAACATCGAACCGATCAAGCTGGTTCGCAGCTCACCTGCCACTTCAAATTAACCAATCAAAAGCCGAACTGAGACGAGGATACAACCATGCGTAAAGAAACCATTTTTCTGGTCGTCTGTGTGGCCGCAACAGCAGTGACCGTCAGCGATGTACTCGCTCGCGGGGGCCGCGGTGGTGCTCTAGGCGGCGGTGGAGGATTCAGCGCGGGAGGAGGGCATTCGCGGCCTTCACCCGCCGTCAGCCGAAGCCCTTCGATGAGTCGCCCGGCGACACCGAGTGTGTCTCGCCCGGCGACACCGAGTGTGTCTCGCCCGAGCATTTCCCAGCCGAGTGTGACGCGTCCCAATCCCGGGCGCGTCACCCCTCCGTCAACGGGGCAGCGTCCTGCGACACGCCCGCAGACAGGCGGATTGGGATCCAATCGCCCAGCGGGCGGCATCGGACAAGGCTCTCGGCCGTCATCAGCACAGTTGAGTCAATTCCTTGATTTACCCAATCAGGGCGCCGCGCGTTCAAACCTTGCCGCAGGGGCACGACCAGCCAGCGCGAATTCAGCCGTAGCGGATTTCCTGCAAGGAGGAAACACGGTTGCTGGCAGCCGAGCGGACAACATTTCCGGTCGCACCGACGCTCGATCGGGGCTTCGCGATAGCCGCGGTGAAAACCGGAATTTCGCCTCTGACAATCGTCAGGAGCGTGTCGAAGGGCGTGGTGATCGGCAGGCGGTTCGCGTGAGTGATCGTGGCGATTTGCGTTCCAGTCTCGCTGATGGCCGCGGCGAACGCCGTACCGAACGACAGCAGCAATTGGGCGACCATGCCGACCAAGTGCGCCAGGAGTTAAGGCAGCACTACGACGACAATCACCTGTTTGACGACTTCTGGATCAATCATCCACATGCTCATTACCGTTTTCACCAGAACCCGGTGTTCTGGACATGGGCCTCGTTCAACACGGTACAAGCATTCTTGCCTTGGAACTGGGTAAGCCAAACTTACTACGACTACGGCACCGGCGGAAATGTTTACTATCAAGGAGACACCGTTTGTGTGGGCGAAACGGAAATTCCCGCTCAACAGTATGCCGAGCAAGCCGAAACGATCGCGTCAAGTGTTCCTGAGGTCGAGGAGCCGGAAGCGATGGAATGGTTGCCGCTGGGGGTTTTCGCTCTGACTCAAGATAATAACGCCGACGCGGTACCGAATATGTTTCTACAACTGGCGGTCAGCAAGGAAGGGATCCTTGCCGGCACGTATCAGAACAAGTCTACCGGCCAGACAGAGTCAGTCGAAGGTATGGTGGACCAGAAGAGCCAGCGCGCTGCCTGGACAATCGTCGAAAAGAACACGCCGATCATGGAGACCGGCATTGCCAATTTGACGATGAATGAATCACGCGTGCTGGTCCACTTTGCCGATGGCAAAACGCAACAATGGTTGCTCGTTCGAGTGCCGGGACCGGAAGGTGAGACAACACCCCAATGAGTACCGTTTGGCTGAAATCGGTGGATGTCCGCATATCACCGAGAATTGGTTCTTGGGCGCGAGGCTACTCTCCTGGCCGAAAGAAATTGCCCTGCGCGGGAAACAGGACACACCAACGCTGAAACAATTAAAAATGATCCGCCCTGTATTTTTCAAACAGCAACTCCTGGTACTTGCAGCGCTCGTGCTCTCGCTAAGCTCTGCGATTGCTCAGGAGGAAGCCACGACCCACGGTACGGGGTTGGCGGACACAGCGACGCCGTCGGTCATCCTGGAAGAGCCAAAGCCGGAAATGGCGCGTCCGACGGCGTGGGGCGAACCAACCGAAGTCCAGGTTGGGATCTACGTGATCGACGTTGATGAAGTCAACTCGGCCGATCAGAGTTTCGCCTCGAGCGTGTATTTCCAGGCTCAGTGGAACAACCCGCTACTTGCACATGAGGGGCCCGGGCCGAAACTTCGCGGCTAACGAATCCCGCCGTGTGGATGCTACAATGGTGCATCCCGAACTCTTGTAAAGTGATGTGACATGAAAGCGATCCTGATCGTAGCACTGTTGGTGATTTCCACGGCCGCAATCCGCGCCGGTGAAGTTGCGACCGAGCTTCCCGATGCCGCGGAATCGCAGCAATGGTCGCATGTTAGTGCCATGTTGGAACGACACCGTGATCCGAATCAGCGTCAGGTGGATGGGATGACGGCGCTTCACTGGGCGGCTCGGTGGAATCATCCAATCGCGGTGTCACGTCTGGCGGCATCCGGTGCCCAGGTCGATGCTGCCAGCGAGTACGGCGTGACCCCGCTGGCGATCGCTTGTCGATTCGGGCACCTGAACGCCGCCGTCGCGTTGCTGGATGTTGGAGCCGATGCGAATGGCAAGACCGGCGGCGACGAAACGATGTTAATGTTTGCCGCACGTGTCGGATCTGTAAGCTTGGCACGCGCGCTGATTGAACATGGTGCCGACGTCAACGCAAAGCAGGCTGATGACCAGACAGCGTTGATGTGGGCCGCCGACGCCGGGCACGCCGATGTTGTCGATTTGTTGATCGATCATGATGCGCGGTGGGATGAACAACTAAGGTCCGGATTCACTGCATTGCACTTTGCCGCCCGGCAAGGACACGCCGATGTTGTCCGCCGAATCCTCGACGCCGGTGCCGATGTCGGCGCACGGATGAATCCACTGAACGCATCCGGTCGCGCGCCTCGCAAGGGCATGTCCCCTTTGATGCTGGCGGTCGAAAGTGGACACTTTGACTTGGCACTTCGATTGGTTGATTGGGGGGCCGACCCGAATGACCAACGCAGTGGCTTTGCACCGTTGCATGCGCTTTCTTGGGTGCGACGTCCACCACGCGGCGACAACGCAGACGGTGACCCGCCTCCGAAAGGATCAGGCGATGTTGGAAGTTTACAGTTTGTCCGGGAACTCGTTCAGCGTGGTGCCGATGTGAACTTGCAACTGGAAAACGGAAGGTACGCCAAGGCGAAATTGAACGACAAAGGTGCCACACCATTGTTGTTTGCCGCGCATACCGGTGATTTGCCTTACGCGCGATTGCTGGTCGAACTAGGTGCCGACGTTCAATTAGCAAACGAGGATGGAACGACGCCGATGTTGGCTGCCGCGGGTGTCGGAATTTTTGTCGCCGACGAGTACCCCGGCACCGAAGACGAAACGCTGGCGATGATCGATCAAATCGTCGAGTGGGGCGGAAAGTTGGATGATGTCGATCATCATGACGAGACCGTCGTACACGGCGCAGCCTATCGAAGCTTTGCCAAGGTGGTCGATCGTCTGGTGGAATTGGGGGCGGAACCTAAACACTGGTTCCGAAAGAATTCGATCGGATCCACTCCCAAGGAAGTCGCCGAGGGAAAACGTCCGGGGTCATTCAAACCCAATCAAGCAACCATCGCCGCCATCGATCGTGCCTTGTTGGCTGCCGGAATCAAAGCGGACGATTGGA
>JAGQPO010000881.1 GCA_020426665.1 Planctomycetales bacterium | reverse complement strand
TCGAATCGATGGTGGCTCAGGGTCGGCAAGAAGGTCGACAAGAAGGCCGGGAAGAAGGTCGACAAGAGGGTCTTGAGGAAGGCCTGGAGAAAGGCCTTGAGGAAGGGCTGGAGAAAGGCAAATTGGCCGGGAAGCTTCAAATGTTACAAGAGTTGCTAGACGTTTCACCGACGACGGATGCGGAATTGGCGTCCCTCAATGATGTGGAACTGAATGCACAAATCGAATCGCTGCAACAGCGTCTCCGAAACCGCGACGCTTGAGGTCCGCTTCGTTCACTTCCTAATCCACAAACCGTCAGACAGCGTACGTAACCGTTGAATGACGGTTTTTCTTTGCGCCTGCTTCGAGCACGATCGTGCTGGATCAAGAGGTTGCCGGGTTTGCCCTTGATTTCGCGTCGTTAAGATTGACTGGTCGTGGCCACCTGAGTTTCTCCTGATTGGGATGAATGAATCCATCAGACGACAGCGGCGTATCGAGTCCGAATCGATGAAATCAAATCTTGTGCCGGACACGATTACTCTCTTCCCTTTTTGCGTTTCAGCTATCGAGTCCTACCAGATCACACAAATGGGCGTTGGCAACGTCTTGCGGACAGCTCCACACCAGAAAGAAAAACGCCTGTTGGCACCAACGCCCCACGGGATGATCGATCATCAGTCCGGCGCCTTTTGCCGTTGTCATCGCGGCGCTGGTCGTGCGCTGAACCAAGCCATTGGCGGCTGAGCGAATTTTACCGGAATCAATGTTCGATCGGCCATCCGCGGCGTCTCGGATCGTCACGTGCAGCGATCGGTGTTCGGCTTCAAATCGATCGACGATTCCGACAAGGTTTTCACGCTTTACCGACTCGTCGCGCAGATACTCCAGCGCCGCATACGACAAACCGAGTGCGAGTGCCGAAGTTTGTAATCCCCCGGCTCCGGTCGTCGATTCGCCCGGTCGCGTCGGTTTGGAAACGTGGGAGAGTACATTTCCGCGTGGGCCGGACAGGACCCTATCCTCAGGAATCAATACATTGTTCAGTACGACCGAGTCGGTGCAGCTTGCCGACATCGCAATCATGTCGGCGCCGGGCCCCGGTTGGACGCCGCCGGATGACGGCGACAACAGGACCAGTATCTGAGTTTGGTCCTCCAGTGTCGCGCCGACGACAATGTGATTGACCTTTGGTGCTCCGGTCACCCAAGGAATGGTTCCGTTGATCCGATACCCGCCCGACTCCGGAGTCGCGGTTACCGCGGGGCGGCCGAGATGCAATCGACTGGTGGTCAGATGGCTGATCCCGACCGACGCGATTTGATCACCGCATAACAACGACGTCAAAGTGTCGTGGTGCAGTTGATGATTCGAACGAACACTTGAATCATGGTCCGACGCTTCAATGCGCTTGATCGCTCCGAGATGTTGAGTGATGACAAAGGTCGTCAATAAATCAGCCTTGGCAAGTTGGATCAACGTTTCGATTTGGTCGACAGCCGACCACGGCGCATCTTGGTCCGAGGATTGTTCGTCAGTTAATCCCCCCGTCGGTCCCGCCAGTCCACGGTAAAGACCATAGCGTCCACAAAGACTTAGCGAGCTGGCAGGCCAATCCTTCGTGGTCCGCCATTTCGCGGCGTCCTTGGCAAGCGAATCGTACAGCGGGCCAAGGAACTGCTGAATCGAACTCGAATTTGAATCGGAAGATGACACTTGTGTTTGGAATATTTTGTGGTGAAGTTCTGCCAGACCAACAGTTAGGCTGGGCGTTTTTCAAAGACTTGGCAATCTTACAGAGAGACGGTGTTGCCAAAAAGTTTCCAATGTCTTCCAACTTGGGCAGATTGCCCGCCACTGTAATCCCGGAACCTTGATTCTGGCATTCAAGTTGTCGACAACAGGCATAATGCAGTACCGCATGCATCACCAGTGAACAGAGATTATTAACCGTGATTTTCCGGAATCCGCCTCTTCCATCAACCCGAAACGTGCCATGAGTCAAACTGAACTCCCTGCGGCGGAAAACAGTTCCGTCAGGCCCGCTCCCGTACGAACGGGGTTTAGCGCCGATTTAAATTACGCCGATGACTTGTATGGCAAACTGTGGGCATTGGCGAACAATCTCTGGTGGAGTTGGCATCCGGAGTGCGATGGTATCTTCCGTGATGTTGATCCGATCCGATGGCGACAACTGGGACACAACCCGGTCGCTCTGTTGCGCGAGATGACACCTGAGCGGCTTGCCGATCGCGCGGGCGAACTGGTGCTTCACAGTCGCATCAATTACGCCTATCGGCGTCTGCAAGAGTATTTGACATCGACATCAACTTGGGCATCGACGAACGCCGGCGTCCTGGGTGCCAAACCGGTCGCATACTTTTCGGCTGAATTCGGAATTCATGAATCGATTCCGATCTACAGCGGCGGTCTTGGCGTCCTGGCCGGCGACCACATCAAGAGTGCATCCGGATTGGGTGTGCCCTTGGTCGGCGTCGGGCTTTATTACAGCCAAGGTTATTTCCGCCAGTTTTTGGATGAGGATGGATTCCAGGGCGAAGATTACCTGGTCACCAAGATCGAGAATTTGCCGATGCATCCGGCACACGATGCGAGCGGAAAGCAATTGACGGTATCAATCGACACGCGTGACGGCAAACTGTTTGCAAAAGTTTGGTTGATGCACGTCGGCCGAGTTCCACTTTATTTGCTTGACTGTAATGTCGAAGGCAACAAACCGGAAGATCGCGAATTGACCAGTCGGTTGTACGGCGGCGATGAACGCACGCGGATCCGCCAGGAATTGGTGCTGGGTGTCGGCGGTGTCAAAGCGTTGGCCGCGTTGGGCATTGACCCGGGTGTTTATCATTTGAACGAAGGCCACTCGGCGTTCGGTGCATTGCAAGTTGTCAAGCAATTGATGGACAACGATGGAATGACCTATGAGAATGCCGTTCAACAGGCCGCCCGGCACACCTGCTTCACGACGCACACACCGGTGCCGGCCGGGCACGACCGCTTTCCGCCGACGTTGGTCGAGGAGCACTTGGGGCCGTTGCGTGATTCGCTTGGGATCAGCGAAAAGGAGTTACTGGCCCTCGGTCGCGTCGATCCGAACAATAACGAAGAATCGTTTTGCATGACGGTGATCGGATTCAAAATGAGCCGCTGTGCCAACGCGGTCAGTAACCTTCACGGAATTGTATCGCGGCACATGTGGAAATCGATGTGGCCGGATCGTTCGGAGAACGAGGTTCCGATCGGACACATCACCAACGGCGTGCACGTGCCTTCGTGGCTGGCGGTGCAAATGCAGAAGCTTTATGACAAACATTTTGCCACCGACTGGAAAGAGCGAATCAAAGATCCCGGCGCCTGGCAATCGATTCATGACGTCGATCCCGGCGAACTTTGGGAAACGCACAACGCGTTAAAACACAATCTGCTGTCCTTCGTACGAAGACGTTTTAGTCGCCAATGCCGTCGACGGGGCGAAAGCGATTCCGTCGTCGAAGCCGCTCGGCACATTTTGGACCCGCAAGTGTTGACGATCGGATTCGGCCGACGCTTCGCCACATACAAACGGGCGAATTTGTTGTTCAGTGACATGGATCGGATCGCCAATATACTGGGCAACACCGATCGGCCGGTGCAATTGATTTATGCGGGCAAGGCGCACCCCAAAGACGAACCTGGTAAAAAGTTCATCCAGGAGATTGCCAATCTTCGCCACGATCCAAGGTTCGCCGGACGTGTCGCGTTTATCGAAGATTACGACATCAATGTTTGTCGGCATCTGATTCAAGGCGTCGACGTTTGGTTGAACAACCCGCGTCGGCCTTTGGAAGCCAGCGGAACGAGCGGTCAAAAAGTCGTCCTCAACGGCGGATTGAACTGCAGCATTTTGGACGGTTGGTGGGCCGAGGCGTACAACGGTGTCAACGGTTTTGCCATCGGAAACGGCCAGTCACACGTGAATGACGAAATCACTGACCGTCGCGACGCACTGGCGCTATACGAAACGTTGGAACAACAAATCGTTCCGTGTTTCTATTCGCGAGACGTCGACGGGCTGCCCAAGGATTGGATCAAACGCATGATGCACAGTATCAGCACGCTCGCATGGCGATTCAGCAGCCACCGCATGGTCGCCGATTACACCGACAAGTCCTACGTCTGGGCTGCCGGCGGAGTGACGTGCGATCTGAGATATCGCTAGTGCATTTTCAAAATTGAGATGAAATGTCGCCGGACGCTCCGTGGCCGGCTAGGCCGAACTCGGAGAGTTCGACGCCGGACGAAGGTACCTGATGAATACACTCGAAGTGATCCGATCGTTGTATCCGCACGACGTCGTGGATGTCCAAGCCGGCATAGAAACTCTGCTGGCAAAATATCACTTCGGCGATCCGAATCCGGTGCGGCTGACCCACCAAGACGCGATCCTGATCACCTATGGCGATGCGATCCAAGATCCAGCGGCGACACCGCTGGATACTCTGGGTCGATTCGCCAACGAATTTCTGGGTGACGCAATTAGCGCGATCCATCTGTTGCCATGCTTTCCCTACACATCCGACGATGGATTCAGCGTCACGGACTACTACCAAATCGATCCGAGTCTTGGAGATTGGAACGATGTACAGCGAATCGGCCGCCGTTATGAATTGATGTTCGATGCGGTCGTCAATCATATCTCGC
>JAGQPO010000880.1 GCA_020426665.1 Planctomycetales bacterium | reverse complement strand
TCCCGCATCAATCACCCTGGTGTCATCCGCTACCTCGGATACGGCGAGTCACCGCATGGAGGTCCATACGTTCTGAGCGAGTGGATTGATGGCCGCCCAATGCACGAGACCGACGGTCCCAGCGAGCAACGCTTCACGCAGTGGCTACGACAAATCTGCGAAGCTATGCAATCGGTCCACAGCGCTACATTGGTTCACGGCGACTTAACCCCAGCGAACATCCTGATTGACGATCGTGACCGAGTGACGATCACCGATTTCGGCTTTTCCCAAGCGTCCGTCGGAGCGACATCTCCGATCCTCGGCGGAACCCTCGGTTTCGCCGCCCCCGAGCAGATCGACCCGGCGTTCGGCAACATCAGTCCAAAAACCGACATCTACGCCATCGGCGGCCTGATCCACTGGTACCTCTATGGCACACCACCTATTGCTGGCGACGGTGCGGCCGAAATCCTGATAGAAACAATCGATCGCCAGCGTTTCAGCACCGATACCAAATCCCAAAACAGCACAAACCTTCAAACAGTCATGCGTCGATCGTTGGCTTCGTCACCGGCGGACAGGCAAGCGACGTTGGAGGAGATCATTCGGTTCTTTTCGGGCTGAATCAATCATCGCGACACAGATTGTCTGGTTCGCATTTTTTTCGGAACCGTCCATTGCAACCTCGGTGTGTAGCAGCACATCGAGCTTGTTCTCTTTGCAGCCGCTTGATGCATATCATCGCGCACATTCCTAGCCCATCATCCTGAAACCGTTTGACGATGTTGACATCGTCGATTGTGTTCGTCGATAGCCAGCTCAAGCAGACCTCAAGGGGCCTGCTCCGCAGCAACCGCTTGCAAGCATTACTCGACCGCTGGGAATTCTCTAATCGCAACGAAGAACACCAGCCCGATGACGCAGACCTATTCGACGACCTCAACCCCAAGAGCAATCCCCGCCGCCGGGAACGCGGGCCAATCCGAGACCGCATCGACGACGCTAAAACCCGCTTCGCGTGGTGGATCCTCGCTACATGGCTTGGCGTCGCGACGGGAAGCGTAGCCATCATCCTGCCGTGGCTGTTTCTCTTGCGAAGATTCCGATGGATTGCAACGGATCACCGTGCTGAGACTTATACTCAGAATCGCCCGGCAAGGGTGAAGAAACATCCGAAACGCCGTAAGTCTTTACCAAGGTGTTGGTTGCGAACTCCGACGGCGGTGAAAGAAGTGAATTTCTGTTGCCCCGCTCGATATCGTCCGATATCCTTGATGTGTAACACCAATATAGCAGTGGGTCTTCGGTGCTGGCGACCTTCGGGTCACCGCACCCTCGACCCCGATTACAACGAAGCACCAGTCTTTCGAGGCGGGTGCTTTTTTCATACGAAAACGCATGTGGGCCTCCGAAAAACCGTCTGAGTTCGACAACGCTGATTCAGTTCTGCTGATCTCCTGCTGGCACGAGCTGTTTGATGGTTATACTCCAGATTCCTTCCAGCCGCGTCTGCATAACGTTGCATCTCTGGTTGAAGAGCTAGTTCAGATAGCCCAATGGTGGCAACGCGAGCCAAAGGCATCCGTAAACGTCAAACCGCTGAAGGCTGAACTTGCTGCCTCGATCAAGTCCGAACGGGATATCCTCTTGAGGATTCCTACTTACCACTCGCGATGCCTTGCGCTGCTGGAGGCTAAATCGCCTGCGGCGATTATCGCGGGCGGCCGCATCATCATCGGGCAACGCAAGAGCTACTGGAGAGCATTCCGTCGGATCGCTTTAGAAGCGATAGCCAACCTGCAGTCAAATAAGAAGCAGGATGCAGTGACCTCGATGCGTCGCCTTGCGACGTTTGCTTTCCAACATGGCAAGGAGGACGACGATGTTTGGGAGCCTTTTAGCAAAGATCCGACAAAGTCCCCCATTGAATTGTTTCGTGAGATGTCCTGTTTGGCCAATGGATTGGCCAAAGATTTTCAGTGCACATTGACCGTTCTGGGCGACAAACGAATCATGAATTCGACCGTGCGTGCGATGGGGCACCAAGTCCTGTCTCCTCGGGCTCTTTCAGATGAATACGCGTCGTCGATTGACGGGACGAACGAGAAACCGACTCATGTTTGCGTCGAAGTTAAAGCTGCGTCGATTCGAGCCGCTGTCGCTAAAGCGCGTGACGAATTGGAGTTGGCGATCGGCTTTGCTAGTCTTTATCGCAACCCGGCCGAGCTGCGTCTACACACGACGGCTCATGTCGTCGCCGATGGTTACAAGCGCACCTTCCTACAAAGCGAACAGGCGTTCCGACGACTTCATCCCCGTGCTCGGGCCAAGTCAGATATCAAAGAAGCGATCAAAATGACCGCCGGGAAAGTCGACCACCGAATTCTTGCGGCGGTTCGTCAATTGGCTCTCGCTTCGGCTAGCACGGATAATCGTACACGGTTTATCAACCTTTGGTCGTCGCTGGAAACGCTTGCTGGGGCTCATGAAGGTGAAAACGCGATGGAGCGTGTCCGTGAATTGGTTGTCCCGCTCGTGATCTCACGCCACGTTCACCGAACAACCCGATACATGACCATTTTGACCCAGCGTTTCGGGGAGCACATTGGGAGCCATGACTACGGATCAGGCTTCCGTCCCAGCAAGTCGGGACGCCTGCGGTTGGACGACATGCTTGTGACGCTCTCGTCCAAGTGTAAGGATCCGAAGATCGAAGAACTGCTGCAATTCGCCGATCACCCGCTTCTTCGATATCGCTTGTTCGATGTTTGGAAACTATTTCACGATCCGAAGTACTTGCGAGAGCGATTGATGCAGTCGCGGGAAAGGCTCGGATGGCAACTTGCCAGAATCTATCGTGCTCGCAATCTGCTCGTCCACGAAGGGCGAGAGGTCAGTCACATTGTGCCGTTGCTCGACAACCTACAAAATTACCTCTCGATGCTGGTTCAACGATTGATCCACGAAACGAAACGCAAGTCGCACGAC
>JAGQPO010000879.1 GCA_020426665.1 Planctomycetales bacterium | reverse complement strand
TCAGCCTCGGAGAGGCTGATCTACGTGGTGCGATGTGGCAAGTCACGTAGCCGAGTCTCTCCGAGACTCGACAAAGCCGTTGCTTCGCGTCGGTATACCCCGAATCATGGCCAACAGGCACTGCTTGCATCGACCGGTGACACGTCCTTGAACTCCGTTTACGATTACCCATCCAGTTGGTGGTGCCTGGCTGCCGGCCCGGCTCCTGTTCAACATTCCGGTGCGCCTCCAGAGGCAAGTCTCTGTGCCAAGATCACCAGTAGAATTCCTATACCAGATTGGAGTCGTGACGATGGACCCATCGCGTTATTGCAACATCGTTCTTTTGCTGGCAGGCCCCTTGGTGTTAATACTTCTCGCCGTCACCCCGGGTGACACTTGGCGAGACATTAAGTTTTGTTTCGATCCACGGATCATTCGCCGCAGTCTGCGATTCCCAGTGCCTTGGAAATGGCGGCGTACGCGCCCGACCTTTTCAATTCGATCCTTATTGATCGTCACCACACTGCTTGCGTTTCAACAAGGGTTCCTGCTGCAATTCCAGGGCAGACAGCGGTGGGAGGTGTTCGCGCTGACAAGTCTTGCTGCCATCGTGTTTGTCGCCGCCGCAATTCTGACCTCCTGTAAAGTCCCGAAGCGGCAATACCGGGAAAGTTATCTGCGGCCTTCAAATTCGCCAGAGAACAAGACGTTTCCAGCAATTGAGGTGCGCGACGCACAATAATTCCAACTCAGCTGTTCTGCGTGTCGGAAATCGCGGAGGCCCTTGGCGGTGCACCGCGGAACTCAAGTACCGGTCGATGAAGTCGGAGCAACTTCGGTGAATTAGATCGGTCGAATCAGTCCGATCTGGCTGATCCGACCGATCTCCCCAGTGCACGTCGGTTGAACAAACCTCGCTGGCTTGCCGACATCGAAAGTTGCTATCGCTGCGCGCGGCCGACGCCGGCGCGAGCGGATGGTTACAATTTGTGTTGGCCTTTCGTTGCCAGTTGGACCTAAATACGAAATGAACAGCAGTTTGCGATGAACAAGCGGACCGTCGAGGATGAGACGCCGACGAAAATCAATCCCGTCGTTTCGGATCACAGCTTTTCGTGGTTTTCAAACCGGGTGTTGATGCGTGGCCAGCTTTCGCTTGCCAAGTCAAGGCGGCGTAGTTTTTTGTATGGCTTGACGGGACTCCTGTTTCTCTTCTGTGGTGCGGTTGCCATCTTCACTTTTGTTGCCGTAAAGTTCGAAGATTGGTTTGGTGATGTCCCTCGCCCGGATGTGATGGCACTGACGGTATGCTCGATCTATGCAGTTTTGGCGTCGACGCTTTCGGTCGTGTCGTTCGTTCCGCTGATGGGAGCATCACGATTGACTCTGCGATTCATCATTGCGGTATCTGTTCATCTTGTCGCATTCATGATTTTGATCGCCGTTGTACTGATCGTCGGAGCACCAGATCTGGAGTGGGATGACATACCGGACGCTGGCCAAATGATTGTGGTGTTCGTCTTCGGCGTCAGTGCGGTGACAATTCCGCTTCAAATTTGGTCGTCAGTGTCCATTCGCCCCTTGCCATCGGATCTTGATCCGCCGTCCCGAACTTCCATTGGCGATCTGATGGAATTGATGCTTGTGGTGGCGTTCGCCATTGCATTTTGGCGGTTCCTGGCGCCGGATGAAAGCATGGCATTGACGTTGTGGATCACAGGTGGGATCGGAATATGCTTTGGAATCCAGTTGGTCCCACTTTTCCTTGGCTATTTCACCAGACGAGCCCGGTGGCGTTTGTTAAGCTTGGCGTACGCCCTAACGTTCCTCGTCGGTGCGACCTGTGTCTGGCTGCTTCTTGCCGAAGAGGCGGGTACGATCAATTTCATCCATGCCGTAGCGACAACCGTGATCGGCGGCATCTTGGCCGCGTCGATTTATGTCGCCATCGGCTTGACGTCGTTTTGGTGGCTGCGTGGATGTGGCTGGTCTGTGGCCAGCCGAACCGCCGTTCATCCGGCGGAAAACCTATCAAGCATCACCGCGAACCTATCGGCCGACTAGAGTCTCGGTGTCCGTGTAACCGTTGTATCGCTGCATTATCGATTGATGACCCATGAGTGATCTTTACGTCCATCCTCGCCTGACCATTCCCGCGTCGGAATTGACGATCACTGCTGCGCGAAGCAGCGGTCCCGGCGGGCAAAACGTCAACAAGGTCAACTCAAAGATCACGCTTCGGTGGTCACCCGAGAAATGTGAAGCGATTGATCCGGCGTGGCGAAATCGATTTATCAGCCGGCATTCGAATCGGATCAACCGCGACGGCGATTTCATCTTGCACAGCGAGCGTTATCGGGACCAGCCGAGGAATTTGACGGACGCCAGGTTTCGGTTGGTCGAAATGCTTCTGGAGTGCCGTGAACCGGCGAAGCCGCGAAAAAAGACGCGGCCCACACTCGGCAGTAAACGACGACGACAGGAAGCGAAAACGAAACTTAGCCAAAAAAAGCAAAGCCGTCGCCAATCATTTGGCGATTAGTGGTCTGTCAACGATAGACCTCAGGTTTGGTGCGTAGCGGAAGTCGTCAACACAATCGCAAATTGCCGATCGTCATCGAAACTCTTGACGAGTTCCGCTACTCTAAAAGCAAACCTGGGTGGCAGTTAGAATTGGGAAGTGAAATCTGCGATGACTTCGTCAATCATGTCTCCGCCCAAAACTCCATCACTTTTTCGCGTCAATTGATCAATCGCCGCGTCGATCCGAATGGATGATGGGTTTGCCGATTTGCGACTCAACCGGTTGATCACATACAGTGCATCCGACGCACTGATTTGACCGTCACCATTGACATCTAGAACCAGATCTTCGGCGCTTCGTGAAGCGACATCACGGGATCCTCCGCTGCCAAGGTCATTGATGATCATCAATGCATCTCGCGTAGAAAGTAACCCATCACCGTTGACATCGCCGACGACGTTTGTCGTGACCGGTGGGATCGATTGCGACGCTGGGGCGGGAGTCGCGACGACACTGGCCGGGTCTGCGATTCCTTGGGGGTTTGTGTTTGCCGCATCAAGTGTGAACACAGCATCGGCGATGGCGCTGCCTTCGATTCGCGATGCGCCGCCGTTATACTGGTAGATGCTGTCGGTCAAGTTGTCCACGATCCAGATGTCGTCGGTCGCACCGGTCGGATCGATGGTGATCCCCGTCGGCTTTTCATTGACGGGATCAATATTCCAACGCCCGACATAAGTTCCATCAATCGTGTACTTGTAAACCTTATCCAGTCCGCCGATATCATTGACGATCCATAGGTGCGTTCCGTCGGTCGTGATTCCTTTACCGTTCTTGTTGTTTGCGTGCAGCCCGAAACTGTCCGTCGCTGCAATTTCTCCGCCGCGAAGGGCCGCTGCGTTTGCGTAGTGAAAGACGATGTCAAGCTTGCGGTCTAGAATCCAAATGTCGGTATCATCGGTTGCGATACCGTCCGCTCGTTCGGGGCCCACTGCTGTCCAGAAGCCCTGATAACCACCAGCATCGTCGTAGACAAAGACTCGCAAGTTGCCGTTGACGACGTAGATGTTCGAACCGTCGCTGCTGGCCGCAGCCCCCTGCGCCCCCCGGTTGTTGTCGCGGAGACCGTTAGTCGCGACCAAGGTGCCGTCGGATGCGTACTCGAATGTGCTTTCAACATCGGTGTCGACGACAAAGAACTTGGTGCTAACGACCATCGCTCGTACGTCCAGATTGACGGTTGCGACTCGGCTGTCCAGCAACGTATCCGTGGCGACATATGAGAACGAGTCGGAACCGGAGAAACCTGCGTTGGGCGTGTAGACGAATGATCCGTCGGGGCTGAGAACAACGGTACCATTGACTGGCTGGGTCGCAATCGATGCGATCATTACGTCACCATCGACGTCAAAATCGTTTGCCAGGACTCCGTTGGCAACCGCCAAATTGAACGGCGTATTCTGTGCCAACGTGTAATAATCATCTAGGGCGGCCGGAGCATCGTTCACTGCATCGACGTTGATCGTAACGGTTGCGTTGTCGCTGTAGAAACGTCCATCGTAAAGTCGGTAGACGAACGAGTCGGTGCCGTTGAAGTCGGGATCAGGCGTGTAGCTGATGGTTCCGGTTGAACCAAGGATCAGTGTGCCGTTGGTCGTACCAGAAACCAGATAGGGTGTCAGAACGCTGGCTCCGGGAGTGTTGTCGGTGTCGATGTCGTTGGCCCGAACACCGTCGGCGGAATTCACAAGTAATATGGTGTCTTCGATCGCGTTGTAGTTGTCATCGTTGGCGATCGGGGGCAAATCGTTCTGGAATGATCCGAAAGCAATTTTTTGTGTCGATACACCGAAATTCCCGAATTCGTCGACCGGAACAATCGTGATTCCGGTGTGCACAACGGCACCGGTGGGGCTGAGGGTAAAGTCGAAACTGGTGGTGTCACCGGACAGGGTATACGTCGCGGATGCCTTGTGTGATCCGGCGAATGTCCAGTAGCGAGTGACACTGTACGCTGCGACAGGGGTAACGTTGTCCGTCGGTGCATCCCAAGACGCTGAGGCGGTGTATCCGTTTCGGAATGCGGCCGCGTTGATGACGCTGCCGGAAAACATCACATGGATTGGCACGATGACATCCACGGGTCCGACACTGTTCGTCACCCGAAATGTTATGTCGGTCGTCGCATAGCCCGTGTTGACGTCTGTCGCGGTCGGCGTCCATGCGGCGATATTCGTTATCGGATCAAACGTCAGGCCCACCGGACCACTGACCAGTTCCATGTCGCTCGGATCGTTCGTGTAATCGGTCAACGCGATTTCCAACGGTTTTCCGGCCACGACGTTGGCGGGAGTTCCGGCTGCGCCGTTGACGGTCCACTGCACCGATGGAAGATCAGGAGCCGTCACCACAGTGGCTGAATTATTTGCCACGCCCAACACACCGGCCGCGCTGACCGGTGTGATCGTCAGCGTGTACGTCTTACCCGTCAATAATCCTGTAAGATCAACTGTTTCAGAACCGGCGTCGGCGACGTAGTCGACGATGTGTGTGCGGAACGAATAGGTATGACTACCGTAGTGGTACCGCGTATAGGCTTGGATGTTGTAGCGGGTAACAAGATCGGCTCCCTCGCCGGTCGGAGCCGACCAGGTGACCGTTGGACTGATCTGGGTTGTTTCACCGGTCACAACCACATTGCTGACCGCTCCGGTGAATGCCGTCAAGATACTGATCGTGAGATCCGATGATCCACCCGAGTTGGTTCCTCGAACAGTGATCATGTTGATGCCGCCCTGGTCGGCGGTGGGCGTCCAAGAGATCAGACCTGCGGCGTCCATCGTCATTCCGGTTGGACCGGCGAGCAGCTCAAACGTCGACGGGAACGTGCTTGAATCAAGAACTTGGGCGTTGAACAGGACTCCGGCCGTCGCAAAGGGCTCACCCGTGGTCGGATTGATCTGGATGGCCAACTTTGGGGTATCCGGAAGGATGTCGAAATCGACAACCAAGTCGGTGCTTCCAACACTATTTGTCGCACGGAATACGGCCGTCTGAGCGCCGACGTCCGGAGTATCCGGAGTCCAATTCACGGCGCCGGTGGCGAGATCAACTGTCATTCCGGCGGGGCCGGATACCAGTTCGAACGTGGGCGCGGGATTGGCCTGGCTGACCAGTTGAATTGCAATAGGCGTCTGCTCGCGACTTTGAATCACGCCGGTCGTTTGTGTGCCGAACTGAAAACCAAGCGTCGGGGCGGCAAGGGTGGTCGCACCAACGCGTGCCGACCATCCCGAGGCGACGCCATACATGTCGACCGCCCGAACCGCGTAGCTGTGGCCTTCCAATGGGTTCAAGCCCATGATCGTGCCTGTCGTCGCAGTATCCGGAAAGGTACCGACAACCGTGTAGACCCAGTGCTTCCCGAATCGGGGACCGGTGTAGACGGCGGTTGCAATTTCGTAATGATCAATCCCACTCGCATCCGTGGACGAATCCCAGTTGAATGTCACACTGGAAACGGTTGCGTCGTCGAACGTGAAGTTGGCAGGGATCGTCGGGGCGATGGTGTCGGCCACGACGGTAATGTCAAACGGTTGCTGGACCGTTCCCGCGCGATTGGAAGCTTCGACAATCACTGAATGTAGGCCTTCTTGTCCCGCGACCGGTTGCCACGAAATTAACCCAGTGGTTCCATCGATCGTCATCCCCGTGGGTGCAGCGGCAAGAGAATAGGTTGGGACCGGGTTGCCACTTGCGTTGACATCGTACGTATAAAACGTGTCAAGCGAAGCCGTTGTTTTCGGCGACGATGTCATCACGGGAGCAATATCGGGGATCGACAGATCCTGCGTTCGATAAACGGATGCGGTGGCGATACCAGCAGCATCAAAGCCACCTGCAACGACGATTCGATTGCCGGCATCAAATGCGGCGGCATGAGAATAGACCGCGGCGGGCAACGGCGTTTGGATGCTCCATGCGTTGGTCGTCGGATCATACTGTTGCACCGCATCGGTTGCCCCGGAAGATGTCATCCCACCGGTGATGTAAATCAAGCCATCGGTGTCAACGGCCAATGCGCTGTCGCGTGTGCCGATGGGCATCGGACCGACCAAACTCCACGAATCGGTTGCAATGTCGTAACGGTATGCAGACGATTGGATGCCAGAATCATCTATCGTCGATGAACCGCCAAAGACAAAGACATGACCGTTGCCATCACCGGTTGCCGACAATCCATGCAACGGCTGAGGCAACGGAGCGATGGCGGTCCACGAATCACTTGTCGGGCTGTATCGTTCGACGCTGGCCCAAATCTCGCCGTCTGCCAGAACACCAATTCCGCCGATTGCGTACGCTCGCCCCGACGCATCGGATGCGAATCCGTGGTCAAAACGAATGTCGTTCATTTGGTCGAGGTCCTGGCTGTCCCCGAGCCGATAGTCGTAACTGAGCGCCTCTGAGCTGCCTTCGTTGTTCCCGGTGCCTCCGAACAGAATCACGGAACCGCCCGACCGAACGGCGCCCAAATCAGTTCGCTGTGTATCGATTGCGATGCCGAGTGACCACGCTGATGCTCCAGAAGTCAGAACGGGCGAATCGGTCGCCGCCGCGGAATCGCCTCCAACCAGACGGATTGCATTGTCCGATGTCAGCACAGCGACCGCATCGGTACGTGGTGACGGTAACGACGGCCCCGATGACCAAGCAATCGTGGCAAGCAATTTGCGCGACTCAAGTGTCTCGACCAGCATGCGGCGTGAACGAGACGCGAGGTTTCGACGAGAGTTCGTTCGACGCGCGTTGGGCTTTGCTGTTGGCCGTAAAGGCATTTGAGGCAGTCCGAGAATTGGTGCGGAAGCGATACGGTCAGACGCCACCAGAAACCATTTCGGTGGGGCCGGCAACCCGCTTGAAAGCGAGAGTGGATTCGCCGACGAGCACACGCCAGAAAAGTGCCAACTATCATCGATTCGCTGGACGAAAGATGCGAGCACCTGTACGGAAAGTCAGATTCGCCCCCCCCCTGTGGCCAGGATTGCCCCGTAAAAATCCCCCCGTTTCTCCACACCTCTCGCTAGTCGCCCCCACATAGGTCTGCCTCT
>JAGQPO010000878.1 GCA_020426665.1 Planctomycetales bacterium | reverse complement strand
ATTTGGATCGGTACGACGAACGCCATCATCAAAAGTCCATCGATGATCGCCGCGACAAGGCGTGAGCCTCGTCCGGCCAATTCGATTGGACCAGTAAACGGATCCCGGGAAACGGAGGTGGTTGGGGAATAGGGGTTCAAAGAACTGTCGTTTTGGAACGCATCGTTATTCATGATTGACTTCCCGGATGGCAGGTGGATCGATCGACTGATCCACATTCTATCGAAATGTTGGTCGCCATAGTGCCGTGCGAACCACAGATTTCGCTACGATATCTATACTGATTGTCGCCGTCGGCCAAGATTCCAATCGCGAGCTTCATAGCAATGAAACCCTCTCATGCTTTACCGTGTCTGTACACCCTTCTTTGCTTGATCGTTCATTGTTGCGGGGCCAACCCAGGGTACGCCGCCGAGGCTTGGCGGGCCGGGTTTTCGAAAGTCGACATCACGCCGCAGGAACCGGTCCGAATGTCCGGTTACGGCAACCGGGACCATCCCAGCGAGGGCGTGGAAACCAAATTGTATGTTCGCGCGGTTTGCCTGGAACCCGATGATCCACAATCCGACAAGGCTCGCCTCGTCTTGTTGACGGTCGACAACGTCGGCTTGTCCGGCGCAAGAACGCGCAGGCTCGCTGCAGAGATAGAATCCGCTTATGGGATCGATCGAGCGCACGTCGTGTTCTGTAACACGCACACCCACAGCGCCCCGCATCTGGCCGATCAACTTGCAAACATCTTTACAAAACCGCTTTCGGGAGACGAGAGCGATGCCGCCGCACGTTACCAGACTTTACTTGATGCGCAAGTATTGCTTGCCACGAAGCAGGCAATCAACGATCTGAAACCTGCAAGGCTGGCCTTCGGAATGGGTGAAGCAGGCTTTGCGGCCAACCGCCGTGTATTGACCGATGGTCGATGGACAGCGTTTGGCGTCCAGCCCGACGGCCCCGTCGATCATTCCGTTCCACTGCTGCGGATCACCGCGCCCGACGGGACGGTGCGGGGATTGGTGTTTAACTATGCATGCCACTGTACAACGCTGGGCGGCGATTACTACAAGATCAACGCCGATTGGGCCGGACACGCAACCACGCAACTCGAAGAAACGTTTCCCGATGCCGTTGCGCTGTGCACGATCGGCTGTGGAGCGGACGCGAATCCGAACCCTCGCGGGACCGCTGAAATGGCACAAATGCATGGATCGGAATTGGCTGGCGAGGTCAAACGGCTTGCCCAATCGGAACTGTCGCCGATCACTTCCAACGCAGAAGCCCACTTCGATTATGCCGCCTTGTCGTTTGACCTGCCGACTCGCGAAGAATTGGAACAACGGTTGACCGATTCACAACCGCAAAATCGTCGACACGCGGAACTGATGATCAAGATACTCGGTGAAAAAGGCCGATTGCCCGCGACCTATCCGGTACCGATTCAGTCGTGGAAGTTTGGCGACCAATTGACCATGGTCTTTCTTGGCGGCGAAGTCGTTGTCGATTATGCGATTCGGTTAAAGAAGACTTTCGACGATCCGCAGTTGTGGGTGACCGCGTACGCAAACGATGTAATGGGCTATGTCGCCAGCGAACGCATGCGTGCCGAAGGTGGATACGAATACGACCGATCGGGCATCTATTACAGTTTGCCGGGTCCCTGGGCATCAGGCTCGGAAGATTTGTTGATTCAACGCGTCGAAGATTTGGTTCGCAAGCAAGGCCGGCCGGGGCCCCAGTCGACCGACGCCTCCTTGAAATCCATCCATGTCGCACCGAATTACGAAATCGATTTGGTGGCGTCGGAACCGTTGATCCAAGATCCGGTCAACATCGCGTTTGGTGACGATGGCCGGTTGTGGGTCGTCGAGATGGGCGACTACCCAGAGGGAACCGAAGGCGGTCGCGTAAAAACTCTAACGGACGTCGACGGGGACGGCACCTTCGACGAAGTCGTAACGTTCCTTTCCGGTATCCCGTTTCCTACCGGCGTTCAACCATGGAAAGACGGAGTTCTGATTTCTGCGGCACCGGATGTATTGTTCGCCAGGGACACGACCGGTGACGGCCGTGCCGATGACGTCAAAACACTTTACACGGGTTTCCGTCTTGCAAACCCCCAGCATCGCATCAACGGGTTTACCTACGGACTGGATCATTCACTGCACTTGGCCTCTGGCGACAATCTCGCTGAGCTGACGAGCCTGGTCAGCGGACAAAAAATCAACGCGTCCGGACATGATGTTCAGATTTGGCCCGACAGCGGAGCCATTGCTGCGACGAGCGGGCGGACGCAATTCGCACGCAGTCGAGACAGCTGTGGTCACTGGTTCGGCAACAACAATTCCTTGCCGATGTTCCATTTTCCAATCGAAGATCGATACTTGAAACGCAATCCCGCCGTTTCTTTTTCGGCAAACACTGAACAACTTTTTTCGCCTCCGCTGGCGCCTCCGGTTTTCCCGCTGACGTCGGCAGCCGAGCGATTCAACGATCTGTTCGCCGCCAACCGATTCACGTCCGCCTGCAGCAGCATCGTTTCGCAATCTCCTTTTTTCCAGGCCGGCAACAATGATTCGATTTTGATTTGCGAGCCCGTTCACAATCTGGTTCACCGGTCGTCGCTGGTCCCCAACGGATCAAGCTTTCTGGCCAAACGAATTGCATCCGAAATGGAAAGTGAGTTCATCGCATCGACCGATCCGTGGTTCCGCCCTGTTCGTGCGATGATTGGACCGGACGGCATGTTGTACATCGTCGACATGTATCGCGAAGTGATCGAACATCCGGAATGGATTCCTGACGCGTGGCAGGAGCGATTGAATTTGCGGGCGGGCGAACATCTGGGTCGCATCTACCGCATCAGACCGACCGATCACAATCCTGCGAAGACACCAAATCTTGCAAAACTGCCGAGCGACGAACTTGTGGAATTGCTACGTTCGCCGATCGGCGCGCTTCGCGACCAGGCACAACGTCTGCTGTTGCATCGCGAGGTGAGCAATGTCAGAGAACGGCTTGAAGAAATGGCACTTCATGAATCTAACGCGTTTGCGCGGCTGCACGCATTGGCGATTCTCGATGTTGCCGGCCTCTTGCGAATCCAGACCCTGACGTCTGCACTTTCCGATCCGAATCCAGGCGTACTGATCGTTGCCACCAGAATTGCAGAAAACCACTTGTCCGAATCCGCCGAATTGCTGGAATCACTCACGGCACATGCGACACACCCAGACCCGTCCGTCGCACTGCAAGTCGCATTGGCGTTAGGACAAACGGAATCGGAGATCGCCGGCAAAGCACTTGCCCGCATCGCGCTGAGACCCGACTTGGATCGATGGTTGTCCGATGCGGTGGCCAGCTCGTCCTCACATCACGCATCAATTGTTGCTGATGCGATTTTTTCTCATGCCGCCAGCCAAAACGATCACTTGGCGGACAAATATGTCCAGCTGCTGGAGCGGGTACTGTTGACTGCCAAACACGGCGGGTCGGGTATCGAACAAATTATCGGCGACAAACTGATCTCAGACAAATTGCCGATTGATACTCGGTTGGGTCTGGCCGAATGTATCGTTAGAGTCTCACGATCCTCGGACAATGACTACTCCGCGCTGGTTCCCTCGCTGGGACCTCTGGTCAGTCAAGCCAAATCAATCGCCGCCGATCCCGACCAGCCCGAATCCGTCCGCTGTAGCGCAATCAGTTTGATCGGACTCAATCTAGACAATAAAGCCGATCACCAGGAGATTTTGCTGTCGCTGCTCCATCCGATCTCGCCAGTTTCCGTGCAATGCCAGGTCATTGACGCTTTAACGGAAAAGCACAATCAGCAAACGATTGCGATGTTGATTCAGCGTTGGCCGACTTTTTCAAACGCGGTTCGCGAACACTTGATTTCCAAAATGCTTGAACGTCGCAATTTATCGGAAGTGTTGCTACAGACGCTTCAAGCGGAAACGATTCGGGTCAACGAGATTTCCCTTTCCGCCCGAGAGCAGTTGGTCAAAACGGGCTCGCGTTCGATGCGAGTCCAGGCTGAACGCTTGATCAATAGCGGTCAATCAAAACAGCGCGGAACCATCGTTCGAGAGCATCTTGCGAGATTTTCGGTTACCGGTAACCAATCCGAAACGGATCGCAAGGCTGAGATCGAACTCGGACAGTCGCTTTTCAAAAAACACTGTGGCACTTGCCACTCGCCCGATGCAACCGGTGTAGCAATCGGAGCAAGTTTGGCAAATCTGACAAATCGTTCCGACGCAGCATTGGTCGAGTCGATATTGGATCCCAATCGTGCCGTTGAACCGAAATACCAGAACTACCTGATCCAGACGGATGACGGTCGCACATTGTCCGGTGTCATCGAATCCGAAGTCGGCGACAGCGTCACGCTGGCTCATGCCGATGGGAAAAAATCGACCATTCTGCGTAGTAGAATTGAGCAGATGAAGGGCACTGGGACGTCTCTGATGCCAGAGGGATTCGAAACGACCCTAAAACCGGAAGAATTAAAGGCGATCGTGCGTTACCTTCAGCAATGAATCACGCTTTATCCTGGCGCTTCAATTCTTCCAGATAATCACACCCTTTCCAAGTCAAAACGAGTGGCCCCTTGTCGGCAAGGGTGTCTTGGCCAAGTTCGATAAACCCTGCGTCGGCAAGCAAATACAGGTGCAGCGTAATCTGCTCCCGCTCGTATCCTTCGATTTGGATGACTCCTTTGAACAATCGAGCCCCCTTTGCTTCGACAAAGTCCAAAAGCTTTCGCACCAAAACCATGTCACGTTTCATGGAGAATCATTCCGTTGAGTCGTAAAAAGAGTGATTGACGTACAGTGAAACGGGAATTCGCCCGTGTGAGAACAGGAGTCCATCGCCCACACGCTCACACAGGGAATTTCCAGCAGAACGACTTCATTAAGGGCGGTGCCGCATTTTTTATCCTTGACGGGGCGGGAGATCAATCCGCCACAGCAAAGCACATGACGGGTTCGAATCAATTGATTTTCACAGAAGTCTACCCCTCAGAAATCGGTGTGCGATCCGTTCCGATGAAGATAATCAAGCTCGAAAGTGCTTCGCCCAGATTAGGTTTTCAGGTTCAGTGAGACTTGCAGAATGGCCTTCCAATCCGTTGAAAGCGAGATGTGTCAAAAAAAACCTCTGCGGTGGGGCAAAACCGCAGAGGCAAACGATTTTACGAGAGGGGCAAGTCTCGCAAAATCATGACACAGAAAGAGAGAGTTGTTCTATCAATATCATCTGTCTCGTGCAGCGTTGGATAGGTTAATTTTGAGCAGTTCGCATGTGAAAATTTTTCGTGCTGACCTCCTCTACTTCGGACAATCACGTGCCAAGTTGCGCTAGAATACCAGTTTA
>JAGQPO010000877.1 GCA_020426665.1 Planctomycetales bacterium | reverse complement strand
ATCGCAGTTTTCGATCGCTGCAACTGGAGAGAACGGAGATCTCAAAAGGTGAATTCTTCACAGCTCCCTCCGCCGACTACCGAGATTCGAGTGGCGACTGCCTGATCAGATTCATTGCGTCGCGTTTTGAATAGCCAAATCACCTCCAATGAACCGTTTTCGATCAGCGCAACAACCCAATACCAACCGCTAGGAACCAATGGAATAGATGCGGGATCACAACCATAGCTAGACTGCAGGTGCCTTGGGATGTCTTCCCAGTGAATCAACTGGACTTCATAGTCCGACGTAAATGACACATGCTTCGATTGTTGGAACTCGCGAATCGCCGGAATGCTCCATTCTAATTCACTGGGTGTCACGACAAATCGATTATGGTCAGGCAGATATGACTTGCCGATAAAGCTGAAACACTCCGCAGCGTGGACTTCGATCTGCGAATCCGCGGCAAACAGAATCTCAATGTTCCCCTTTCCACTGCCCAGTGCGGCGGACGCTCGAAAACAGTGTTCAACCGACTGCGTCATGTATGGTGCATTGCTGGGATCGTGGACCACCAGGTCGCAGATGTCAAAGGGACTATTCGAATCGATGTCTCGCCTGGTCCCAACCACCACAAGCGTATGCGGGTCCCCGTCCTCTCGGTCGTTCAACGTTGCCGAGTCGACGCCCAGGATAACCGGGCAACGGGCGACGACGTAAGCAACGATCAAACGTTGCGCCAGCCGTCTGCCGGTTAAAGAGCAGGGAAATGCATGAAGACATGCGGATGTTCCGCTTAGGTCTTTGGTCAGCACCGAAGCCATTTCAATGAAACGGAGCCCACGGACCGGAAAGATTCTATTCCCATCAACCTGCGCGGCCGACTCTCTTAGTGCTGCGATCGTAAGATCATAACTGCCTTGGATATTGGCTCCCCGATCGGCCAACAGTATCAACGTCATGATCAGACATGCTTGGGCACAGTATGCTCCACCGGTCGTCGGATCGTGCATCGTATAGGCAGTGCATGGAAAGCTGAAAGCTCCAAACAGCCTTCCGTACAACCCCTGGATGACCGTCGCATGCCGATCGTGTCTCAAGTGCCGCGGGACTGCCAGCAGCGCCAGCGCGATCGGCGACGCGGGTGAATTCGTTCGTAGATCAACAAAACCCAGATACTTTGCCAGCTTCTTATGCTGCAATCCATTGCACCCCAGCGGTGTATCGACATGCCGAACAAACTCTTCGACAAGTATTTGCAGTTGCTGGTCGGTAAAATCGATGCCGTTAAAAACAAGCAGATCGACAATTTTTGACTCTAACTCCTCGGTCGTCCCTCGCCACCCTGGAAAGCGTTCCGCATTTTCACCAAAAACCCTTTCGGCCGCCTGACGGACCTTGGCGGATAAATCGCGAATGTCCTGGCGACGCGAGACGGAGAGTTTTTCAACGAAGCCCAGAACCTGGTGCTTCGTAAAAGTCCGTTTTAATTCACCGGATTTTGAATCAGCATGAACCTCGTAAAGGTGCTTCCGGAGGGACATGCGATGGTCGTTATCACCGTGAAACTGATTTTCGGAGCGAACCACAATGTTGCTACTCGACTCGGTCAGGGTCACCGCAACGCCACGACCGTAGGCCTCTTCGATCGAATTGAGATGCCCGAGGCGGTGGCAAATTGGCCGGCTTGGGCACTCTAGCCTGGCCGGCTTTTTCCCACCTATTCCTGATTTCTGATCACCCGAGACGTCTCGGCCACCCGCCTCGCCTAAGTCACCTGAAGAAACGATATCGGTAAACGTGGGGTGCTCAAACCTGCACGCCCTGTCGGATCGCAATGAATATGCCAGTGGGTGCGGTACGTCGTTCTGAGAAAATTCGGGCCCCACTCGATCCTCGCTTATGGCTGATGGTTTGCCATAAGTTTTTTATAGTGGAGCGCAAGATGTCAATAGGGTGCGTTGACGAGGATATCCACCTCGCCATCAACCTGACTTCTTGCTTTGGGCCGCTCTGATTTTCTGTGCGATCCGCTCCTTCTGTGCCGCCGCCGATGCGGGCAGACCTATCCTGTATTCCAAAGTTTGGTTTGCGAAGACAGGCGAATTTGGATCGTCATCCACCGGAAATGTAGCAGGGCCAAACGCGTCGAGTGATTCTCCACCCTCCTCGGCAACTCGCTGCTCAAATTCACCGAGCTCATCCGACATTGAGTCGGGCACCATGATAAGCCTGTACTTTGGCACTGGAAACTCGAGATAGTTGATGGATGTCTTGCCTCTTTCAGGCGAGCTGAATGCTCGGTCCCGAAAGGTAATCTAACAGATGCTGCGGTTGCTATGTCAATAGGACGGCCTGAAAAGACAATTCGTCGCAGCCAACGATACAGCCACAACGTATGGGTAAGACGTGCGGGGTAGCTCCTGCGTTCCATCGACACCGCCTGATGGTTAACAACGGGCGCTAAGCCTATTCATTGGGGCGTCCATGATTTGACGCTTAAATGTGAACTCCATCGGTGGGATGCAGGATGCTAGTAATCGTGGACGTTCTTTAAAGGACACGACAATACGTTCTGCCGTCCATCATCATCCCGCGCTCGGCGACGAACTTGGATGCGATCTTTCCCATGTCGACCCAGCCGACCAGGATTCGGTTTTCACCTTTGACGCTGGCGTGCGAGGTTTGTTCCCAGTGTCCTTTGGCGTTCTTGGACAAGACTCGTTTTGCTGTGAAGGTGGACCGCAAGCCGTCGGTCCCTTGTCCTCCATCATATGTTTCCAGCACGACTCGGTTCTCGCCTTCGCGGTGAACGGCGGCGACAAATCCGACGTGGCCCGAGTCCGCCAAGATCGTTTCTGAACGAACCCATCCGGCCGATGGAATGGCGACAAAGTAAATGTCACCGACCGAAGGCAGTGCAGTGCTTCCATTCGGCGATCCGGCGCTCGGTAACGCAGAGACCCATTCACTGCTCGAAATGGTATTGTTCGACATTTGGACACCAATGGCATTGAGCATGTTCGTCTGGCCGTAAAGCTGTTTCTTTGCCGAAGCGATCGAGTCTCGCGTGAAGCGTTGGTCGCCGGCGGAGGTCAGGACCGAACGGGCGAAAAGCGCACAAGTCGTTCGCTTGTGTGTTGCCACGGTGGAGAGTTTGCGATTGAACGCGCCGCGCATACTGAACAAATTGAGCTGGCGATTGCAGGTAGGTGTACAACCGATGTGCTTACTTGCCAAGAACAATGCACGCTTGGCCGGATCGATGGATGCCAGTTCGGGATAAAACATTCCCGGAACCTGCCCGACGACGTTTTCTTTGCTTCGTGTCTCCAAGATAAAGGTTCGGGCGCGATCATAGTCGGTTTCCTTCACGCCCACCTCCATCTTAAAGGGCCCGAACACCGGCCGTGGAGGCATTCGCAAATCGGCAACACAAAGGATTCCAGTCAAGCGATCTGTGCCGTTTCCGACCAGACGCCACAATTCACGTCGTTGCGGTGCGGTAGCGATTTTCATCGCGGAGTGGAACTCCGCGAAGGCGGTCATCAGCGGCATCTGCTGTACGCGTTTCCGTAGTGCGTCGACGTCACCTTCGCCGATTGATTCAACGATACCGTTAGAGCTGGCTGTTGCGGTCATGATCAGGCCTTGGAGAGTGCGAGTAGGAGTTGTTGGTCAACACCGTCAGGCTGAACGCTGCAGAGTCGATGGCGCGGAATTGCCGTTACTTCTTAGTTTGATACGGCGCCATAACAACTCAGGCAATCTCTAGGTTTTCGTAGCAACTTTCATCTTGTTGCTACGATAATTCTTCGTTTGCAAAGATTCTTCATGGCCCTTTGTTCCAATTCTTTTTTTACGGTAGCGGAACTCGTCAAGAGTTTCGTGATAGAGCCAGGGATCGCCGAAAGTCTTGACGACTTCCGCTACCATTAAAATCGAAATCTGTCGACGGACTGGAAGTCCAGGGC